>JBGCDF010000369.1:0-13793 GCA_045105095.1 Crocinitomicaceae bacterium
AAAGTAAGTCCACTTCTAGGAATAAAAATGAATTGGATGACCGAAATAACGCAAGTTCAAGAGAAGGAGTTCTTCATTGATGAACAGCGTGTTGGGCCATACAAGATCTGGCATCATCAACATTTCGTGGAAGAAATCGAAGGAGGTGTTTTGATGCGGGATATTATCACGTACCAACCGCCCATGGGATTTTTAGGAGCTATCATGAATACCTTGGTGATTCGCAAAAAGCTCAACGAGATCTTTGATTATCGTTTCAAAGCTGTTGAACAGAAATATGGTGAGTTCAAGGAAAAACATGGATGAGCGAAGTTTAAATAGGGTAATAGAGATGGCTTGGGAGGACAGAACGCCTTTCGAAGCAATCGAATTCCAATTCGGTTTGTCCGAATCGGAGGTGATCAAGGTGATGCGTCGTAATTTGAAAGCGTCGAGTTTTAGACTCTGGCGAAAGCGCGTCAACAGTGGTGTGAGTTTAAAACATGCAAAAAAACGATCACAAGATATCAAGCGATTCAAATGTTCCCGACAGGGAATGATCAACAACAATAAGATTTCAAAAAGATAGCGTAATCAATTAACATCAGAGCTTATGATACACTTGAATAAAACGGATATTGAGAACACGAACAGGGTACGAAGATTAAATTTGATCAATGGTGTCTCAGGCATTAAATCCGCGAATTTGATTGGAACCTTTTCTCCAACCGAGGGTCCAAATTTGGCCATCTTTAGTTCGGTTATACACATTGGAAGCGATCCGGCGCTCTTGGGATTTGTTACGAGACCCGTTTCGGACGTTCCTAGAAATACGTATACAAACATCAAGGAAACAGGAAACTTTACCATCAATCACATTCATGAATCCTTCATTGAAAAAGCGCACTACACATCAGCGAAGTTTGACTCGGGGGTTTCGGAATTTGAACGGTGTGGATTGACGGAAGAATACCTCTACGATTTTCCCTCTCCATTCGTAAAAGAAAGCCGATTGAAAATTGGTATGCAATTCATAGAAGAAGTAGATGTCAAATCCAATGGTACCAAGTTGATCATTGGTCAAATTGAAGAATTGGTCTTACCTGAAGATTGCTTGGATGATAAAGGCTACGTGCGATTGGATCGTTTATTTGACGTTGGGATTGGGGGACTCAATAGCTACTACAGTTTACGACGAATGGCCACATTTCCGTACGCTCGCGTGGACGAAGTTCCAGAGTTTCCAGAAGGAATGAAACTGTAAATGGAGCCAGTACTAGCGAAAACTTAGCGCTACTTTTTTTCGATAGTTTTGATCAATTGATCATCCTTAAAAGTGCGTACTCGTTTCTTTTTCCCTTTTTCAAATTCGACGAGCTTACCATTATACATTCCGTTTTTGAAAGAAACAAAGCGTTGTTTCGTTCCGTCTTCTGCGAACCATTTTGATTTACAATGAAGTTGTCCATTCTTGAATTTATGGATTGATTTTTTATTGCCATTCTCCCAGTAGGTTGTCATTTTCTTCCCTTCTGTAGGAGGGAATATCATGGCATCCTCGATTCTCAGTTTTTGAAGCTGAACATAGTCCTTATCTAATTTCAGCATACGTTTTGTTGTATCCCATTTGAATGAAGCGACCGTTATTGAAGAACCATCAAACCTATAGTTAAATTTCTCGATAGGCATTTCAACGAAATCTAAGATTTCCAGAGGGTAGAATACTTCTTTTAAGTGGTCTTCATTCATGAGTGGTTTAAAGTCCAGATGTACAACTTTCTTTAATCCATTTTGAGATTCGAATTCTACTTTTACATCATATCTCAAGTCAATGATGGTCGAAATATCATATTTCGAATTTTCAACTTCAACTGCATTGAGAATTCTACCGTACTGAACAATTTTTATATAGCGAGTGTCATCAATATGCTTAGCATTGAATTCAACCCCTCCACTAAAGCCAATGTTCATCATATTGGGAGATAATTCCTCCTCATACTTTACTAGCGTATTTCTCTGGAACGAACTTTCAATTAATTGTTTCTTAAACGCATGTGATCGAATGACGCGATCCGTCAAAATACGGTGTCCTTCGTTGTTTAAATGACATCCGTCACCTGAATCATAAGATTTTACGACATTGAGGTTCTCATCGGTAAATTCTGTCCAGAAATCAATGCAATTATCAGGGAAGAGTTTCCAGAGAGAATCTTTGACAGCTGCTTGAAGTTGGCGCTTTCGAGTTTTTGGAAAATTACGCGGTTGTGTAGTAGTTACCCATAGTTCCACATTATTTGCCTCACAGATACTGGCATATCGACGAAAGTTATCCAACTGTTCTTTAACGGAAAAACCACCCGAAATATCATTCGAAGGAAGGTTGATAACGATTCCGTCAGGGCTATAAGTCAGGGCCTCGGTGATATTACGCAAGGTATCCGGATTGTGTCGTCCCCTTGGTGGTTTATTTCCTGAAGGAAGAAGGTGATAGGTGTTATAGCCTCCTTTCGCTAAATTAATTACCTGATTATCTGGATTGTAACCCTGAACGTACTTTCTATATCGATTCACCCATGCACGATCTATCGGCCAAGTTCCAGCTCCCGCAGCAGTCGAGGACCCCAATACGACAATTGTCATGGGAGGATTGACGAATTCGAAGCCTTCTTCCTGAGCAAAAAGTGCACCATTGGAGAAGATAAAAAGAAAAAGGAGAGAGGCGAATAATCGCATATTTAATTGATTATTTTAGTTATTTGACTTGACTTATTAGCAATGTTCAGATTGAAGGTAAAGCGGATTTTTTCTCCGTAACGACTGTTTCCGAAGGAATCTCTCAATTCCTGACTCATCCAAAGTGGGAAGTACAGGCCGAAAGTATTTCCGAGTTTCATTCCAACTCCCATGTTTACAGCCGTAGATTCTGATACACCATTTGAGAAAACTCCTGCATCAACAAAGGCTCCAAAAATTTGGGGGACATACGGCAGTTGAATCCATGCGTTTCCTGTCAGCATCCAGTGATCTGTCGTTCCGTAGTAACTTGTCGATCTAAACCCTCCCATGTTTTCCGAGCGCTGTTGAGACCATGCTCCTGAGATTTCATTACGACCAAAATAGTACTGTTCCGTGAACAAATCTTGTTGGCCATCTGTTCCAGCAAGCGACATTGACCATTGGTATCCACCAAAGGCTCCAGGAAAGGAAGCGCTCGTGGGATGATTTCTGTAATATTGATTCCCGTAGAATCCGCGAAGTTCAACCCAGCGGTCTTGTTTTTTTCGCAAGTATCTGAACTTATAGTTGGCACTAATGCGCGCTCGAGCCATTCCCTGACTTCCGTCCACATTTGCAAAGAAATCATTTCTCAGACGAAGGTCTATTTTGTGGTCGGGTAGTTTGAAGTTAAAATCATATTGAAGGAAACCTCCGGCATGTTCAAAGTCTGTCGAAACAATTCTATCTTGTCGATAAATCCCTTGTATAAGTAGGGATTGCTGATAATTCACAGCCTTTTTCTCTCGTTTTCCCAGCGCTACTTTCCAGGAAGGCGAAATACTTAGAAAGTAAGCGTCATCCGTGAAAAGTGGATTGTCAGAATGCTTAAATGACTTCACAGAGAGTCCGATTCTCGATTGTTTAAATAATCTCTTTGGTTGAGTGACGTAGCTGAGTTCCCCAACACCAGAAACGCTTCTTCTGCCAAAGGAATACATCGGAGCGATGAAGTAGTTCCATTTTTCAGGTACAAGCCCATAGTTATGAACGGCTACTCCAAGCATAAATTTGTCGTAAACGTTCGCTCCAATAGCAGGTGCCCAGAAGATATTGGTTCTGTTCGGCTCATTGTCACCACCAATGAATTCCAGTTTTGGTCTCTCGAACTTTTTGAGAACTCCCTTGGATTTGATGGAATTATTCGAACGAACCATTTCAGGGATATCTTTCGTATAATCAATGACTATGTGATCAAATGATGGCTCTCCTGCAAAGATTACTTCATTTGTCTTCGTTCCTGGTTCAGCCCATTCTGTAGCGATAACTTTATCGTCTTTGATGAGATTCACCTCGATAGGTCCATCAACTTTCCCGACATTTCTTACTTTCACGGATAATCCGTCCGCTGTTTGCTTAGCGCGAACTAATTTGTAATCGAGGTGACGCGTAGTATTGATCAAATCATCGAACAACCAACCAAGATCTTTTCCAGAAGTTTTCTCGTAAGATGCGCGCATATCTCCTGGAGACGGATGTTTGAACTCCCATTCTCGATAGTACTCCATCGCACATTGATCAAACAATTCTTCTCCCAAATAATCCTTCAGGTAGAAGAACAATAATCCTGTTTTTTGGTACATGATAATCCCGTAGTTGATAGGGGTGAATTCCGCCGATTTTGTTTCTACTGGTTGATCTTCACCAAGCCACGCGATAGCACGATAGGATAAGTCTCCGGAATCGTGATGATCCAATTCATCCAGGTGCATTCTTCCACTGAACAACATATCAGACAGGTTATCATTGTCGGGATACTTGGTCTGAATGTATCGCATTTCATTCAAGGTATTGATTCCTTCGTCCATCCAGCCATGGTCGCGTTCGTTGCTTCCTAGTTGACCATAAAACCAGTTGTGTCCAACTTCATGTACAATGACGATTTCCAATTGCATAGCATTGCTGGAATTCCCAATCACAGTAACGTTCGGGTATTCCATTCCTCCACCTGCACTGATCGTTCCATCCACAGCAGTTACTTGGTTGTACGGATAATCGCCGTTCCATTTGGAGTACCAGTAGGTTCCATCGTTGATGTATTCAATCGCATTTTGCCACAATTTCCAATTATTCGGAGTGAAAAGGGCCCAGCTTGTTACGTTTCTTTTTGAATGTGGAAGTTCGATATTTCCTTTTAGCACCCAATAACGCTTGTCCGCGAACCAAGCAAAGTCGTGTACGTTTTTCTGCGTGAAGCGAATTGTCTTCATTTCTGAAGACGATTTAGGAAACTTATTGTCCGTACTTCTTCCTTTGTCACTGCTCAAGTCTTTTGCCGTTTTTTCTGCAAGTTCGTTCATGAAATTAACTTCAGATTCGGTTTGGAGGTCACCCGTTGCGCCAACTACGTAGTTTTTCGGAAGTGTGATTCGAACATCGAAAGAGCCGTATTCAGAAAAGAATTCTCCTTGATTCAGGTAAGGCATAGCATGCCAACCATCTTTATCGTACACAGCAGGTTTTGGATACCATTGTGTTACCTGGTAAGATTGTCCAATGTGTCCGAGACGAGAAATACTACCTGAAGGTATTTTCACATGAAACGGAGTGGAAATGGAAATGTGTTCTCCTGATTTCAACGGAAAGGGCAGGTGCAGTGTGCACACATCGGGATGATCTTCGTCTATTGTCCATTTCACAGGCGATCCATTTACGCGGAAATCTAGAGAGTCGATGTATCCTTTCAAGCCATCGCTTCCCAATCTAAGTTTTTCATCTCCCTGATGATATTGCTGATCGGCTAGTGCTGTGCGACCGCTGGAGTAAGCGTTGGGCCACAAGTGTATCATGATTTTATTCAACTCATCAGGAGAGTTGTTGATGTATTCGAATTCTTCTTGTCCAAAAAGCTCATGGCCGGTATCATCTAAACGAACATCAATGGTGTAATTGACCTCTTGTTGAAAATACTCCTGAGAGAAGCTTAAAAACGGTGCTAGAAAAACCAGAAATAGGGAATATCTCATTGCATTGATTATTATGGTCGTAAAGATAGTTGAAAGTGAGAGGAGGGAAGCAGTAGGGCACAAAAAAAGTCCTGATGATACCATCAGAACTTTCAATATGTTATTTCTTGCGAGAAATTATGCTTCTACTACCTCTGCATCAGGTGCATTCTTTGCTACTGAAGCGATACCATTTTCCATAGCGCTAGTCGAGTTGTACATTTCACTTTTACCAATGATTTGACCATTAGTAGCAGTAAGACTGAAGAATGGGCTACCATCTTTAGCTGTTTTACGCTCAAATCTCGCATCATCCTGTGAGTTCTTGCGAACTGATTCGATTCCATTTTTACAGCTATCCATGCTAGCATAAGACTGACTTGTCAAAATTACTTGACCGTTTCCAGCTTTTAAGTTGAACATGCATTTGTCTGAAGCTGCAGATTTAATCTCAAATTTTCCCATGATTTCTTTTTTATTTTGGTAGTCTAAATATAGAAATTCTATTCTTAATTACGGAGAATTTGGAAGTTGAAATCGATTACTTGACAGAAATATCAGACTGCAGGGAAGAGGGAACATTTTGCTCCGAACTATACTGCCCATGCCGATGCACTTCTATTGTGTTGAAATCGAGTATAAAAGAGAATGGATACTAGTGAATCTCTTCATCCTCAGGCTGTTCCTCAATAGGGAAAAGCTTTTCAGCATCTGGAACTTTTTGAAGTACATCCAGAAACTCTTCAAGCTGAGAAATGTTCAGTCCTTTCGCGATGATTTTCTTATCCTTATCCAATAACAACAGTTTTGGTGTCATAAATACATCAAAGGTCGTCTGATAGTTCAGTGCTTGATATGTAGTATACTTCGGAACGAATTGACGTGGATCTTTCTTCGCTTCTTTGTACAAGTTATCTGTCATGGCAACGTTGATGAACTCCAAGTTATGTTTTTTGACAAAGGCTTTCCATTTATCAAAATCTTCACCAACTGCTTTCCCAACTGCGAAAATCTCCACATTTCTGTCGCGAAATTTCTTAGAGTAAAGCGTTTGAAGCTTAGGGGTGATCTTCTTACAGTGACCACACTCAGGATCCCAGAAATACAGAATAGTGTACTCTGAACTCAGACTGTAGAAATCTTTCCAATTCGCATCTGTCGTATCACGAAGACTGATGTTTGGAGGTCTCACATCCATTACAAGATTTTGCAAGGTGCTAATTTTCTCACAGAGCTTCTCTAATTTATCCTCTGGCATCCAGAACGCTTTCACGTTTCCTGATGCATCGGGAGTACAATAGTATTTCTTCCCCATGCTGAAGAATACCTTGTCCATTCCCATGATGTTACTTTTTTCATAGTTACTGGTAATCCAAGAAACACTGTATTGGAGCATGTCAGAACCGTCATTAAGTTGATCGCAAAAATCGAATGCGTAGTGTGTTACAGTATCCCAATGTTGAACCATCGTGCGCTCAAAGTAGTTTTTCAGCTTTGTATGGAAAATGGGGGTTTTTACCAAACGATCGTCTTTCAAATTCACATTATCCCAGTAGTGTGCCTTGAAGTAGTTTATTCTGAAATTAGAATCAATTTGATTCCCTTGTTCGTCAAGTGGTGCATCAGGAATGTCAATATCCATGGACATGTGAATGATTTTCGAGAGTAGTAAATCTGGATTCTTTTGGATGAGTTCCTTTTGGTGATCGATTACGCCTTGATTTTTATCCTCAATCTGTTTTTTCAATAATTCATAACGTTTCGAATCCTTTTCGAGAGTGTCCATTTCGCCTCTCATGACGTTGATCTGCCCTCGCTCTTTACTGATGAAAGAAACGTACTTCATGAAGACCTCGTTTTCCTTCGATTTCTTCACTCTCGCATTCGGCATCGGATTTTTCGGCTTCGACTCGATGAAGATTTCTTCATTGTTGTAAACGAATTCAAGTAGCTGCTGTCCTGGAAGGAAAAGCGCCAAAATCCCTGGCTCTTGTTTCGATCCGTCAAATTCGATCATACCACCTTTGATTTCCGCTGTATCGGCATAGTACAACTGCTTTCCATAGTAGCGTACAAGGTTCAAAGTTGTATCTTCTAGATCAGTAATTTTAAACTTGATCGTCTGCGAAAACGCTGAACTTGATAAAATCAAAAATGTTGCGAGGAAAAATAATCTCATATTCATGTAGTTTCTTATGCTAAAGGTATTCGTAATTGGGCTTAAAAATAAATGTCACATTTGGATTAACACTTCTTTAACGCTTAATATTCGTTAAAGATGCCTTTTTTCGCAGTAAGATAACTCGACACTGCAAAAATTCCATAGGCCAAAAGTAAGGCTCCGATGCTTGTTAGTGTGATAGACGTATCCACATTCACCCCTCCCGAGGCAAAAACTTTATCCAAAATGAACTTTAATAGCAGGAAGGCTCCAAAGCCTACGGCCATTATTATACCGAAGATTCGAACGAAGTAAATAAAGAACTTTCGAATGATTTTCTTCGGATGATGTCCGATGCGCATTAAGGTACGAACCTCGTATGCATTTTTTGACATCAATAATTGCATGAATTGAATCAGGACCAAACCGGAAACAAGTACAGCTATGATCGAAATAAACATAATCACGATGAACAAAGTTCCAACGATACTTTTCAGTTTGCCGACTACCATTTGCGATTTTCTCGATTCCAACCCGCGCTCTTCCAGCATTTCTTCCACCAAGCCAAATTCGTTTTCCTTTCCTGAAATCAGAATTTGAGTGACTTTTTTCGGCGTTCCATCAGAAAAGTTCTCTGTTCCGTATTCCATAAATGATTGAGGAACGAGAATGGCTGAAACCTGATTGGTAAATCCAACAACGCGACAATTCAAATGTTCAACTTTTCGATTAAAGGACAACTTGAATTCACAATTAATTTGCATCACCAAATCATCAGAAACTTGCGTCATTCCGCTTGCGCTCATGAAGGTATTAAGCATTACAAATAGATCACGAGGCATGATTACAGGCACGAATTCATCGCCTTCTTCCCATTTCCATTTATCTGTTTTTACATCTAAATAGGTAGGATCAATGGTTTGAACGAAAGCATCAGTAGAAAATGGTGGAACGAGAGGATCTTTCGTCCCGAACATCACTTTGAAATTGTTGGATACGACAGGCTGAACTTCTTTGATGAATTTCATGTCTTCGATTTTCTTCATTTCTGATTCCGAAAAATCAGTTGCTTTTAAACCGAGTGTACCTGAATTGGATACTTTTTTCTGAACGATAATGGTATTTGGTCCCATGATATCAGCTCCCGTTCCAAACTCCTGTACCTTGATGAGGTAGTGAATCGACGTAACGAGAAAGGTCACACCGAGAAACGATCCAAAGACCGCTATAATCAATTGCAGGCGATCCTGATTTTTGAAAAGTAATTTATCTAGCATATTATAGAAATAATTCTTGGTCAAATGAATATCCATGGCTGTCTCCCAATGTAGTCAAGACGAAACCAGCGTTTTGTTCTATGGTGCGATTGTGAATCATGTCCATGCACCGCTTAGCATTCTCCACGTCAAGGTGAGAATATGGCTCATCCATGATCAGCCATTCGTAGGGTTGAGCCATGGCGCGAACAATTGCCACTCTTTGCTGTTGTCCCATGGAAAGCAACCCACATTCCTGATCCCATTTGTTATCAATTTCAAGTTGCGCGAGCATAGACTTCAATTCCTGATCTGTGTAGGTGTCTGTCAAACTATTTTTGATTCTGAGATTTTCAGCCACCGAAAGCTTCGGGAACAATTGAAGATCTTGAAAAACCACAGAAATCTGATTAGTACGGACATCCGTCCAATCGTCGGTTGTGAACATGTTGATATCTCGATCTCCATAGAAAATGGTTCCTGTGTAATCGTGACGCAAGCCCATTGTCGTGGTAGTAAATGTCGTTTTTCCTTTACCACTAGAAGCGTTCAGCAGAATTCGCTTTCCTCCTTCCAATATGACTTTATTCCCCCAAATGGAATTGTCGCCATGATCGATGGACGCTAGCGGTTCTGGCATGATTTGGTCAAGTATAATGTTCATTCCTTGGTTTTTGTTGTTGACAATATTGAGGTTTCAAGAATCATTCCAAGATTGAGTGTTCCTGAGATGTTCGATTATTTGTTCTGTCATTTTCGAGGTGGATAAAAATGGAATCCACTGAGCATCAGGATTTCGCCGTAACCACGTAAGCTGTCGTTTCGCATAACGTCGAGAGTTTTGCTTGATCATGTCTACCGCTGCTTCTAACGAACAATTTCCATCCAAATAGCTGAACAATTCCTTGTATCCAACCGTGTTCATTGAACTCAAATGTCGATAGCTGATGACAGACTTCACTTCATCAAGTAATCCTGCTTCCATCATTAAATCTACCCGTAAATTGATACGATTATACAATGATTCACGCTCATGGTCAATCACAAATCGTTGTACTTTGAACGGTCGTTTTTTTGGAGCCGCTTTGCGTAATTCGGAATAGGGCTTATCAGTCAAACGAATGACTTCCACAGCACGAATTACACGTACTGGATTCTTCTGATCCACTTGCTTGAAATAAATAGGGTCTTTTGCTTTCAACTCTTCAAGAAGCGATTCTAGGTTTCCCTTATCCACTTCTTGCTGCAATTCCTCACGAAGCGCCCGCGATGTTGGTATGTCGTCCAGTCCGTTACATAATGCATCTACAAACATTCCAGATCCTCCGGTAAGAATGATCACCTGATGCTTTTGAAATAGGTCATCGAGTAATTGCAGCCCTTCTCGTTCGAATTGTGCTGCGGTTACTTCATCTGTGAGGTGATGCGAACCGATAAAGTAATGAGTAATGCCGTCCATCTCTTCTTGAGAAGGTTTTGCCGTTCCAATGGAAACCTCTTTGTAAAATTGACGTGAATCTGCAGATAGAACACAGGTATTGAAGTGCTTTGCGAGTTCAACACTCAAGGATGTTTTTCCACTAGCAGTCGGACCAGATATGACAATTAATTGTTTGATGGTCAAAAATAAGAATAAAGGAATATGCTAGTCATAGATTTGAATCCATTCGAAATAACGCTCTGTAACTTCTCGAACGTAATTGTACGTCGTTTTACTGCGCATCATTCCATGTCGCACAACTTCATCTTGATAGTATTCTTGTTTAGAGAGATTGAGAATCATCTGCTCGACGTTGTCATCCCATACATTCGGGTTCATTCCGTGTTTTTTAGCCAATCGTTGTGCGTCTAGAATGTGTCCGCGCCCCGCATTGTATGAAGCCAATGAGAATTTCTTGCGTTGGAGAGGGTCGGGAACCATGCTCCAGTACTTCTCGTCCGCCTGAAGTTTCTTGGCACCTCCCATGATCTGCGTTAAGGGGTCGGAATCAGGGAATACACCATAGCTAGGTCCAGTATTGGGCATAAATTGCATCATTCCATAGGCTCCACCGAATGAAAGCGCATTTGGATTAAATTTCGATTCCTGATATGCAACCGAAGACAGGTGACGCCAATCCCAACCGGAATTTTTCGCTGCTTGTTTGAAATAACTATCGAATTCCGAAATGTTGGTTCCATTCAGTGCGATAAAGCTTTTCTTTTGATCGAACCCTAAATACTTTGACTCAAAATAGCGTCGGTAAATGTGCGAAAAAACACCTTTCTTTTTAAAATCTACTAACCATTCATCTAGTTTTGCTTTCAGCAAATGACTTGACTTACGCATTCCGAAAGCCATGCGCTGATCAACCGATAAAGAAAGACTTGCATCTAGATTCTTAAAGAACTCGGTATTGATTTTTGCTACGTTATCTTCAATAATCGTGTAGTCAATTAATCCTTCGGCTACCATTTCTATGAGTTCTTCACCTCCCATGTTTCCTTCGACAGCCTCGATATGTATAGTATCACCGATTTCTTCTTGCAGGTGCTCTAGTCGTTGGTAGTAACTGGAATTCTTCCAGACATGAACGGACTTGCCTACAAGTTGATCCGCTCGATGCACCATTGTATTCTCTAACTCGTTGTCATCCATGTCTTCCCAGCCATCAGGCTTTCTTTGCACCAAGACCTGATGTGCATGAAGAAATGGTTCTGAGAAGGTAATTTTCTTGCTACGCTCTTTGGTAATGGTATAATTACAGGCAATTAAGTCGCCTTCTCCCTTGTTGAGCATAGGAATGAGGTTGTCTAAGTTATTAACAACCTTTACATCGAGTCGAACGCCAATTTCATCAGCGAATAATTTGAGGAGTTCGTACTCAAACCCCATTTTCTTTTCCTTGTAAATAAAATAGGAAGTGGAGCTGTTTTCGATCAGAACAGTCAGCTTTCCGTTGGTCAGAATTTCAGGAAGGTCACTTTTGATTCCAGTGCGCACGAAGGTTTCCTCGACTGTTTCCGTTTCCATCACACATGAATGCGAGAGAAAAAACAGGCCAGTAAATAGCGCGATATGCCGAAATGCATTTGTCATGTGTAGATCTTCAGGTCGTCTGATTCATTAAACAAATTACCTTTTTTTTCCGTAAAACAACGGAATTGTTAACAAATTGCCGATTTCGAATCGCCATTTTTTGTTAGGACGTTGCATTTTTTCGATGAAGTGATGCCAGTAAGTTGATAGCGATCAATTGGTTCAACAAGAGGCGAGGCCAGTAATCAAAATGAATTACCGTTTATACTTTTTTGAATAGGTAATTGCCAGGACATTCTTACTATTGTTTAAGATTACACCTGACGATACTAAAACGATTTCTATGAAGTATTTACTCCTTGCTCTGACTTTTTTGGCAGTGTCAATGTCCTATTCTCAAGAGACTTACAAAATTAATGGAGCCGTTTTGGATACGGACGGAAAGGTATTGGATTTGTGCTCTATCAATCTTTTTCTTCTTCCTGATTCCTCTTTTGTAAAAACAGAATATACCGACGAAGATGGTACATTCCTTCTTTCAGGTATAGCGAAAGGGAAGTACTTTATTTTGGTCAAACAATATGGTTATGAAGACCATCGTCAGGAAGTTGAGGTAGAGGGTTCAGTAGAACTTCCAGATATCCAATTAGGAGGAGGGGCGCAGGATTTGGAGCAAGTCGAAGTAACTCATAAAGTGCCGTTTATTGAGCGGAAAATAGATCGAGTGGTGGTAACGCCTGATGCATTGATCGCGAATGCGGGAAGCAGTGCATTGGAAGTATTGGAAAGAGCTCCAGGGGTAACAGTCGATCAGAATGGTGTTATTTTATTAAAAGGACGATCAGGAGTAGCGATTTTCATCAATGACAAACCTTCTTACTTGTCAGGAACGGAGTTGGAGAATTACCTGAGAACACTTCCTGCTGGCTCTATCAAAAACATCGAGATCATGGAAAACCCTCCTGCCAAATACGAAGCGGAAGGGAATGCTGGTGTGATTAACATCAACGTTAAACGATCTACGATGAAAGGACTTTTTGGTAATACAGCAGTGAGCTACAAACGGAGTCGCTACAATACCAGTAACAACAGCTTAAATCTCAATTACAATCGAGATAAGATTAGCGCATATGCGAATGTGTATGCAGGGTTTTGGAGAAACTATCAAGATCTGAATATCAATAGGTATTACCTCAATCAGGACAACTCAATATCATCATCGTTCGAACAGAATTCGTACAATGAACGAGGAGGAAGATACTTGAATGGTAAAGTAGGGCTCGATTTCTATCCTACGGAGAAAAGCAACATTGGAATTGGGTTTAAGTCATCGACTTCCCCTTCAGAAAGAGCGATAGATAATACCTCACTCGTTCGAACTGCGTCGGGTGATCTAGCGCAAAGAGTCCGCGCCGATAACCTGAGCGAAAGTACGTTTAGAAACAACCTGATCAACGCGTACTACAGTCACTCTCTCGATTCTTTGGGAAGTAAGATTTCTGTAGATGCAGATTATGTGAACTATCAATCGACGAATGATCAGTTGTTCAAGAACTTTCAGTACAACGCCAACGATCAGTTAACGTATGAAGATCAGATCAACGGAGAAATCCCTTCTGAGATCAATATTTATGCGTTAAAATCAGATTACAGTAAGA
>JBGCDF010000370.1:0-16412 GCA_045105095.1 Crocinitomicaceae bacterium
AAAAAAACAAAAAAAAAGACGCACCAAAATCGAGTAGATTGACCTTGCATACAGCATAGCAAGGTACGCTGCCGAAAGATGCTTGAATTTCTAAACTTAGTTCACAACAATTCGTTGTGTATGATTTCCAAACGAGATGAAATAAACCCCAGAACTAAGAAAAGATGTGTCCAAATGGGCTTCACCGTTTATTATTTCTAAACGCTTTAAAACATTTCCTGAGGTGCTCATCAACTCAACTTCTCCATCACGAAGAGCGCGCATTTCTAGCACATCTCCAGCATTAATTGGATTAGGAAAAGTACTCATTTCAATCTCAAGTTCGTCGGCTCCAGCGCTAGGAGACCCTGTTAATTTAAGTATATCTGCATCCGCTTGACCGAATATCATGATGAAGTTGAATTCGTTTTCAAACATGATGGTAGCCTCGGCTCTAATTGGAAATGGTGCATAGGCGATTTTAATCACATCCAACACATCATAATTCGTATTTAGTAAGACAATTGAAGTGGAGTCAGGAATATTATGATCAGAAAGATAAACAACATCATTATCCTCACGTAAAAACCTCAATATTTTGCCTGTACCTATGGTTTGAACCGTTCCATCGTATGCGGAAATTTCATCAACGCTAGCTGATGCGGTGTTCATTATTAAATAGAACTTATTGTTTTCTGAAATATGATGGTCACTAATTGATTTTGAACCCAAATCTAACTCCTGCGAAAAGGAAACACCATCCGTACTCTTAAAAAGTTGCGTGCGATTACCGCCATATGTCCAGAGTGCATCGTCCCATTCAAATAATTGCGAAATTATGTTGTCCGCTTGTAAGTCTTGATGTACTTCATCCACTTGATCATTTTGATCAATAGAAATAATACGTAAATCAGATGCTGCCGAGGACACTGCACTTAAGATATCCTCAGTTAGGTATAACTTCCCCCATTTTATTTGAGGAAAACTCCAATGAACACGCTTCGCAGGATTCATATCAACTGAAATCGTTCGAATAATTGATGATGAAGGAAAAGAACCACTAACATCTAATTTTATCAGGCTGTAGTCAAACTGAGATGTTGTGCTATTATAATCTCTAGTACTGAAAAACAGCGCGTCATCCCAGATGGCACAAACTTCAAAAACAGAAGACGTTCCATACGTGAGACTCTGTACAGTATGCGCAACTTTATCGAACTCATAGAGCTGTTCAGTTCCGAAGTTACTAGCTATTATAAAAATTCGATCTTCCAAGACATGAACGGTAGGATTATTATTACCAGTACCCAGATTCAAATCATAAACCGTTGTAGATATTCCATCAAAAAACATGCACTGGACTCCACTTGAAGTTTCACCCGTAATGAGCATACCATCATCCAAAACTGTTGGTTTATCTGTTATTACAGAACAGGAAGGAACTACAACTGGACTACTTACACTTGAGGATACTTCGAATAAATCATACACTAGGCTATTCGAATTTTGATCAAAAACTCGTGTAATTTGAATCAATTTCGATTGATCCCAAGGTGATTTCTCTAAATAAATGGCATCTCCATCTGAATTATCCATTACTGTTTGATAGTAATTCGACTGTGCGTAAATTCCTGAAGATAAAATAAGGGCGAAAAAGTATAAGAGTGATTTCATATTAAACAGTGTTAGTTTGAAACGAATCTATATGATCACTTCACGATTTGCAAACCAAACTATGGTTCAGCTATTAACTGGTGTCGTTTATAGATTTATCAGTTGATACTTTCTCAATTATTTTTGATTTTCAACTTTACTAAGGATTCGCTTTTATGTATATTTGATCGTTAAAAATTGATTTCAATATCAACCTCATAAATGAGGTTTCGCCCATGGGATATTTAGAAGAATTAAATGAAAGTCAGCTTGCTGCTGTCAAACATATTGAAGGTCCAACAATGGTTATTGCCGGAGCGGGATCAGGAAAAACGCGTGTGCTTACCTTCCGTATAGCGTACATGATGGAACAAGGTGTTGATCCATTCAACATTCTCGCTTTGACCTTTACGAACAAGGCAGCCAAAGAAATGACCGAACGAATTGGAAACATCGTTGGTCCTGGTGAAGCACGAAATATCACCATGGGAACTTTCCACTCCGTGTTTTCCAGAATTCTGAGAATCAATTCTGATCGTTTGGGATATCCAAGCAACTTCACGATTTACGATACACAAGATTCAAAAAGTTTACTGAAGGATATTGTCAAACAATTCAACCTAGATGACAAAGCTTACAAGCCTGGAAACGTATTAGGCAGAATTTCGTCGGCTAAGAATAATTTGATTTCTCCTGAATCATACGAAAAGAATCCAGAGATCATGCTGGAGGATAAAATGTCGAAGCGACCTGAAATGGCGCGCATCTATAAAACGTATGCCGCAAGATGTTTCAAAGCGGGAGCAATGGATTTTGATGACTTATTGTATCAAACGAATGTTCTTTTGCGCGATTTCCCCGATGTATTGAGCTACTATCAGCAAAAGTTCCGCTATGTATTAGTGGATGAGTATCAGGATACGAATTACGCACAATACCTCATTGTAAAAAAACTAGCCGCTGTTTTCGAAAACATTTGTGTCGTTGGAGATGACGCTCAAAGTATCTACTCGTTCCGTGGTGCGAACATTCAGAACATCCTCAATTTTAAAAAGGATTACCCTGACTTCAGCTTATACAAGTTGGAGCAAAACTACCGAAGCACAAAGAACATTGTTGAAGCGGCCAATGGAGTTATTGCGAAGAACAAAGATCAAATCAAGAAAACCGTTTGGACAGCCAATGACGGCGGAGAGAAAATCCATGTCACACGTACTTTGACGGATAACGAAGAAGGAAAAGTCGTTACTCAGAAGATTTATGACAAAGCAAAGAACGACGGACTTTCCTATAATGATTTTGCTATTCTGTATAGAACGAATCGTCAATCGCGTTCTTTTGAGGAGGCCTTGAGAAAGTTGAATGTTCCTTACAAAATCTATGGAGGGCTTTCATTCTACCAGCGAAAAGAAATCAAGGATTTACTGGCTTATTTCCGTCTTACTGCGAATCAACAAGATGAAGAAGCCTTGAAACGCGTAATCAATTACCCCAAACGTGGAATTGGAAAAACATCTTTTGAGAAAATCATCATTGCTGCTGGGCAATACGGCGTGAGTCCATGGGAAGTGATCTCGGACTTCGGTAGATACCCAGTTCAAATCAATACTGGCGCTCGCAACCGAATTAGTGAGTTTGTCACGATGATCAAAAGCTTTACCGCGCAATTAGATCGTGTGGATGCTGATGTTCTTGCACAGGAAATAGCTCGATCTTCGGGAATTCTGAAAGAACTGAACAGTGAAAAGGACAAAGGCCCTGAAGAAGTAGAGCGGTACCAAAATATTGAAGAATTGCTCTCGGCGATCAAAGAGTTTACCATTTCCAGAGAATCAGGTGAGTCAAAAGCACTTTCTGAATTTATGCTGGATGTTGCCTTATTGACAGATTCCGACCAAGACGAAGGAGAAGATCGAAATCATGTTACGATGATGACTATCCACTCTAGTAAGGGGCTAGAATTTCAACATGTTCACTTAGTTGGATTGGAAGAAAACCTCTTCCCTTCTCAACTCTCACTGAATTCCAGAACAGATTTGGAAGAAGAGCGCAGACTTTTCTATGTAGCAGTGACCAGAGCAAAAGAAACATGTAACTTATCCTATGCTACTTCTCGTTTTCAGTGGGGAAATTTGATCACATGTGAGCCCAGTCGTTTTATTGATGAAATTGACGAACAGTTCCTGAATCATGAAACACCGTCAAGAGGTATAGGAAGGTCATTAGTTCGTGGAGGAACAGCCAGATCAGAAGAACGAAGTTTTTCTGGCGGATTGAATCGTCAGTTGGGATCGCGTTCGCTGAAACCCATTAGTTCTGTATCCAAACCATTGGGAAGATCAGAAAAACCAACCACAGCACCGACTCAGTTAAAAGTTGGATACAATGTAGAACATGATCGATTCGGAAAAGGAAAAGTAACTCAACTCGAAGGAACAGGAGCTGATACCAAGGCGACTATCTTCTTCCCTAGACATGGCTCAAAAACGGTATTGCTTCGTTTTGCCAAATTAACTGTACTCGACTAACTCGCACTTCATCAGCACATCACAAATTATGAGACGAACCCTTACACTGCTCCTGATCCTTTTTACATTGCCCGTTTCTCATGCTCAAAACGTGCGATTTTCTACTGGCGCTTTAGACAATGGACTCACTTACCCTATTGCAGACTATTCAGGGCATCCAGAGGCAAAGAAAGCCCTAAACGAGAACATTTTGGAGATCGTTTCAAGGTTCAAAGATCAAGATTACTGTATCAGTCAATATGGATTTGTTCAGCATAACAAGTTCATACAACTCAACTTTTACTTTAACTGCATTGACCTCGATGAGAGTGAAAAACCTTCTTACCTCTTTAATTTGACAGATGGTGAATTGTGCCCTCCAAGTAGCATGTTTTCTGAAGATCTAGAAAGTAGTCAGTCCTTTTTCCGAAAGAAGATTTCAACGCACTACGCGGAAAATGGTCAAGAAGCTCCAAAGGAATTCATCCATAATCTAACCATTGATGACTGCACCGTGAGTCTTCTGGAGAAGGGATTAGAAATCTCCATTGAGTCTCAAGAAAATTGGCCGGACAAAAACCTATTAATTACTTGGGCCGAGCTCACTCCCTACTTGAAGCATCTGCAATCAAGATAGATTTTTTTGGCAATTCCCTCATGCATCTTCGGCTTAAAACGCACCAAATTTACCTCACCTGACGGTCGTTTTGTGCGCCTTTAGCTTATCATCAATAACCCAAAATCAAACCTTTAGAGCACTTCTTGCGTATATAAGAATCCACCAACATCTTTTGTTATGGATAAGAAGATCATACTATTACCGTTACTATTTATTTTTCAAATAGTTAGCGCACAGGAAGTAAATTTCTCCGAAAGAGCATATGACAATGGCTTGACGTACCCAGTTGCTCAGTTTACAGGAAATGCGGATGCGGAAAAATCGCTCAATGAAAACATTTTGAAAATTATTTCAACCTACGAAGATCAAGACTTTTGTATAGGTGAATACGGATATGTTCAACGAACGAGTTTCATTCAACTCAATTTCTATTTCAACTGTATTGATATGGACGAAAGCAAGAGTGAATCGCATTTATTCAGTCTTTCAGATGGAGAAGTTTGTCCACCCAGCGAAATGTTTTTAGAAGGGAAAGAAAAGCTATTCCGTACTTTCTTCGGTAAAAAAGTGTCTGCTCACTACATTCAAAATGGGAAAGAAGCTCCATCAAGCGAAGTCATGAATGAGCTCACCATCGACGATTGTGAAACACTTCTTCTCGAGGAGGGAATACAAATTTCTATCGCTTCAAAAGAGGATTGGCCGGAAGATGACTTGTTGATAAAATGGAGCGAACTTCGTCCTTACCTTAAGACGATCTTTATCTAGAAGGGATAACCAATACCAAAATGGAACTGAGGCGTAAACCTCTCAGGTAAATCCAGCGTTTGATACCCTGGTCCAAATTCTGCTTCCAGTGCATCTAAATACGCCTGATTCGATTGGAAGAGCCATTGTGAGCCATCTGGTAAGGCTGGATTACGAAGTGGAATTCCCAGATCAATACGAATGATGAAATAATCGAAGTCCAAACGCACTCCAAATCCGGTTGCGTACGCCAATTGTTTGTACCAATCTTTCGTGAAATTACCTCCTTCTCTATTGCTATCTTCCCTGAATGTCCAGATATTTCCAGCATCGAAGAATAAGGCTCCTTTTACCAATGAATTGAACGGAAAACGATATTCAAAGGAACCTCCAAATCGAACATCACCAATCTGTGTCGCGGTTCTGTTCAAATCCAGATAATATTTATAGACTCCTGGACCTAGAGCTCGAGCGCGAAACCCTCTATTATCATTTGCTCCTCCAGCAAAGAAGCTATAATCGTATGGAAGTGAGTTTTGTGAATTACCGTAAGGTAAACCAGCCCCTGCATTGAGTTTAAAATTGAATGAATGCTCCTTACCAAGTGGTTGGTAGACGATCAACTCATTGTCCAATCGAACGAACTGCGCATACGCAACGCCGAAGACTTTCCTTTGCCCGTTATCTAATGTATCTAGGTACTTGTCGAACAGTGACAAAATATTTCCGACTGGATCAAAGGCTGATGTTAAATAGACCTGCGGCCTCCCCTTTTTGGGATCTTTTTTCGAGAATTCAAAGGTAAATCTCCAATCTTGCCAAATAAATTGGTCACTATACGAATTCAATAAGAACTGGTCATTCAGTCCAATCAAGACATCTTCAAACTGCTGACTCTTTTGAATATTCACAAACTTAATAACGGAAGCCCCAGGAAGACCTGCTTGGAACAATTGATGTTTCCCGACATAAAACTGCCAGAGATAGTTCAACTGAAATACTCCGCGCGTAAAGTCATCTCTTCGTTGGAAGTTGTATGCCGTTGAGATTACCGTTCTCGGTCGATGTCGTTTTGAGAAGCGCGTAATTCTCATTGGAAGCAGTCCAGGTGCCTCATATTTAATACTTGGTCCAATTTCAAAGGTGTTAAAGCTTCTTGCCGAAGTTTGAACTGATTGCCCATCGACAGTTTCATCGAAAACGGGAGGTTGAGATTCGAAACCACCCGAAATAGACAAAGTTAGTTTTGCTCCGTTCCTAAACAAGTTTCGATTCGAGTAGTTAACCGTTGCTGACACCCCAAGGAACCCATTTGAGTTCGTTGCCTTTGGCTCAGCACCAAAACTTTGTTTTTTTAATGGAATCAAGTAGTAATGAATATCAAGATTACGTGTGCCTGGAATCTCAACAATCTCCGTCTTGATTCCTTCGAACAAGCCTAGCTGAAGTAGGCGCGTATACGTCCTTTCGCCATACTCTTCTTTGTAATAATTTGTGCTTTCCAAGTAATTCTGCATTTCCAGAATTTCTGGATTCACAAGCATCTCTCCGTTGTAAATGAACGTTGCCTGTCTTTTTGGATCTAACTCATCCGAATTGCGCTTCTTGATTTCTTTGTAGTCCAAAGTGTCGATGGTACGAAGAACCAAGCCATTCATAATGGACAAATCCTGTTTCTTCATGTAATCTGCAAAGTTCCCATCATACAAAGAAGTATCAGCGATATGAAAATAAACATCACGGATGTAAGTCGTTTGGTGAGGTACCGAGATGAGCGTATCAGGATTACCTTCAGGACGAATCAATCGATCAAGGAAAATAACCGAAAGATTCACTTTCTTCGTTTGTCGATTTGTATCTACTTCGTAATAAACATGTGTTGGGCTAAAACCATAGAGTGCCGAATTTCGCATGTATGTTGCGACATCGAATCTGTGATCGTCCAACATGTCTATATCAAAAGGCTTCCCGATTAAAGGGTGCTCCTCTTGCTTATTAACATACTTAGAGTAGTTCGCTTTTACATTGGGATTATCCGCTTCCACCTTCACGCTATCGATATAGTAACAGTTTCCAGTTACCACATTGTAAATGGCTTTAGCCTTACGTTTCTTAGTATATTCCACTAGCCCGCTCACGGCTGAATAATAGTACCCCTTTTTACGCATATAAGCAGAAAGCTGCTCCAGTGTTTTATTGTATGGAATACTGTCAAAAACAACAGGTGGTCGACCAATTTTGTACTTCAACCACTCACGGAAGAACTTTTTAGGCTTAACCGTATCCTTGAGTTGCACGATTTTCTGCGTATAATACTCTCGGTTTTTTAGATTCGCTTTCGCGCTTCTTTTTGCATTGATGCGATCTTCCTTTGCCCTGAGTTTCTTATTCTTCTCACGCAACTTCAGATTCTTCCGAGCCCGTTTATCCGCGACGTGTGCCGAGTCTACAGCATTGTACATCATCAGTTTCCATTTCACACCGAAACGTTTGAAGTTTGGCTTTTGACGAACAATTTCTGCCAGTTCTTCCTCATCCATTTTGTCCCCGCTGACAATCACCTTGTTCTTCTTCAGCAAGTACTCACCATCAGGAACATTCTTCGTTTGTCTGCATGAAGCTGCACCAACGACTAGAATTAGTAGAATAATTGTATGTTTGAAAAGGAGTTTCAAATCTCTCTTAGGGTTTGAACAAAAATACTAAAAGCATCTGTGGAAAATTTATCAAAAAACAAGATTAAACTGATTCGATCTCTACGATTGAAAAAAAATCGAGATGCGGAGGGTTTATTTGTTGTTGAAGGTGAAAAAATCATATCTGAGATAATCAACGAGAACGAGGATCTACTGGAGTTCGTATGCACAACGAATGATGCCTTTCTCTTCAAGCGATCCTACTTGACCGACCTTAAAGGAATGAAGGAAATCAGTTCACTCAAAAATCCTGGAAACCTGCTTGCTGTCGTTCGTGTTCCACAGAAAAACGTAAATGAAAGTGATCTTATTGTC
This sequence comes from Crocinitomicaceae bacterium, assembly GCA_045105095.1. Classification (GTDB taxonomy): domain Bacteria; phylum Bacteroidota; class Bacteroidia; order Flavobacteriales_D; family Crocinitomicaceae; genus UBA4466. The sequence continues at coordinate 8,517 of JBGCDF010000370.1, forward strand.
GCTCTAGATGGAATTCAAGACCCTGGAAACTTGGGAACCATTATTCGCACGGCGGATTGGTTTGGAGTATCTAAAATCGTTTGTTCCAAAGATACCGTTGATTGCTACAACGCAAAAGTTGTGCAGGCAACAATGGGCTCTCTTTTCAGAATGTCCATTGAATATATCGATTTGAAAGAATACCTATCCAATTCTCAGCTACCAATTTATGGTGCATTGTTGGATGGAATCGACATGTATAGTTCGCCCATAGAGCAAAAAGGAATACTCGTAATCGGAAATGAGGGAAAAGGGATTTCCCATGAAATTAAAGTCTGTGTGACACACCCTATCTTTATTCCGAAGTATGGCGAAGCGGAATCGCTGAACGCAGCTATGGCAGCCGGAATTATTCTGGCAGAATATAAACGATCGAATTAATCTGCAATCTGCGTAGTAGCATTTTCGTTATTCTTCCAAATGGCGCGAATTACTAAAACGAGAAGCAATATTATCAAGAGTAACCCTCCAATGGCAGCCGCCGCCGCGAATGCTTCTTGTCCTCCACACGAAAGTGAACACACCAATACTAGCAGCAGTACAAGCAATGCCAATGCCACAAGTACCGACAGAATTGTCAATAACACTTGTATACCTGTAGATTTTTCACTTTCTGAAGACTTCAGGGAAATCGTTGGTTCACTATATTCCCCTGTAAATGTCGAGGCATTTTGAATTCCCTTTTGAGCCGAAACATTCCTTTCGACCGTATCTCCACTAAAAAAGACCTTATTTATTGGTGCCAACATTGTTGGGTTTTGCGGTAACTGATTTCCCATGGAAACCATTAACATGACGCCAGTCAGAGCAAGAACAAGATCATGCATTTTCTGTCGTAAATAACTGTGCTTGAAGAATCCCGAAATCGCTTTTCTTTTGGGGTAGCTCAGCGCCGCCAATCCAGCAACGGACAGCAATGAATAATTAGTAGCTGATGACATATAAAGTCCGCTATCAAACATCATCTTTCCCGCGTACAAACCCGCAGCAGCCAATGACATCTTGATCAATACAATCAGTCCAATGGATTTCCATTTATTGTTTTTTGCCCAGTTCGAAATATGAACGGCTTTCTTCTTATTTCTCACAACACCAAAGCCCAGTAGAACTCCCGCGATTCCACCGAAGAGCAAGAACCAAGTTCCTAAATCTCCTTTTTGACGTTTCTTCCCGCTCTTTTGATCGGAACTTATAAACGCTTTGGATTTCTTTTTAACCTCCACTTCTTTCAATGGAGATTTGGACGCCAACGCTTGATCTTTCGCGTCATTCACTTGATCGAAATGAGTAATTCCCTCAATGAGATTAGTCTGACTAACATTTCTATTATCGATTTCGTCGGAAGGTGAAATTGCTTCAGGAAGGCCAAATACTTTATCGTTCCCAACTTTTGACTGGTAAGAGTTTTGAACCTTTTCAGTCATTTTCATCGTCTCCGCAGGCTTGAATTTGCCTACACGAACAAAACGAATTTTACCCGATGAAGAACAAGCAAAAAGTAAAGGAATCAAAATGAGGTAGATCAATTTTTTCATTGCATCTTTTTATATGAATAGTGGTGGTAGCTTCCCTATATCCTTGCTAAACAGACAAGTTATCTAAATATAGATATAATTTCAATTACTTCGGGAATCATCTAAGAGTAGCACATCAGATCAAGTTACTCACAATTCCATATCGAAGTTCATCGTAAAACACCCCATTTTTAAACACTGCCTGTTTCAATTTACCTTCATATTCGAAACCTGCATTCTCTAGTACTTTGGCAGAAGCTACATTATATGAGAAGACTCCGCCTCCAATGCGGTGTACGTTCAGATGATCAAAACCATACGTAACCATCAGTTTAACAGCCTGACTAGCAATTCCCTTTCCCCAATAAGGTTCTCCAACGAAATAACCAATTTCCGCATTCATGCGATAGATGTCCGTATCTGGATGCAACCCAATATTCCCTACGTACACTCCATCTTTTTCAATGCAAAATCGTGTTGTTGGGTTGGAAGATTGAGAATCTTTTATGAATTGCTCTGCTGCTTCAAGCGTGTAAGGATGAGGAAAACCGTCACGAAGATTATTCGCAATGTTCGCATTATTGGCCAGTTCGATTAATCTCGCTTTATCTTCCGAGCGAAATTCTCTCAAAGAAATCCCAGTATGTTCGTCGATTAACTTCATCAGATTAAAAATAGCGAAAATCTACAGAGGTGATCTGCTAGCCGTGAATTCAATTAAACACGATTTAGAAGATGCCGTTCTCTTCGTCCTCCTTGCTCGCCTTTCTGATCGCCACTGTTCCAAAAATGAATAGTGCCAGTCCAACTACTGGAAGAATTAAACTGGTAATAATCCGTCCTGCGGTATAGGCGGAGGAATCTCCCGTTTCTCTAATTTCATTTGATACGGAGGTCAAGGAATTAATTGATGACAAAAGAATTAATGAGCCAACAGCCACTAAAATGATTGGAAATACTTTTTTCTTCATTTCTCTGCTTCTAATTCATGAATGGCATCAACACATTTCATCCCGTCAATTCCTGCCGAAATAATTCCTCCAGCGAATCCAGCGCCCTCCGCACATGGATACAATCCTTTCACTTCGGTATGCTGAAAATCCTTTCCTCTTGGAATTTGAACCGGAGAAGATGTTCTGGACTCAGGTGCGTGTAAAATCGCGTCGTTAGTGAGGTAGTTCCTCATTTTTCGACCGAAATCCTGAAACGCTTCGCGCAAACGATCTGCAATCATTGGCGGAAGCACCGTATTTAAATCAACGGAAGTTAAGCCTGGCTGATAGGACGACTTCGGAAGTGTTTTGGATACTTTTCTATCCACGAAATCTTTCATTCGCTGTGCGGGAACATGCTGCGTTTTCCCGGCAACCTCCCAGCAATCTCGCTCAACCTTCTTCTGAAAATCCAAGCAGACTAGTGGGTTTGACTCGTGCCCATCAAAATCCTCTGGATATACCGCCACGACTATTCCCGAGTTTGAATAAGGATTATTTCGTTTGGAAGGAGACCAACCATTTGTCACGACCTCTTCCTGCTCAGTAGCGCACGGGGCAACAATTCCCCCTGGGCACATGCAAAATGAATACACCCCTCTCCCATCGACTTGGGTCACTAAACTATATGATGCAGGCGGTAGAAACTCGTCGTTCAAACGGCCGTGGTATTGAATTTTATCAATATGTTCTTGCGGGTGCTCAATTCTTACCCCCATAGCAAAAGGTTTCGCATTGATTTTGATTCCCTTTCGATGAAGAAGTAAATATATGTCTCTTGCTGAGTGGCCAGTAGCAAGAATAACTTCCTCAAAATTGAGTTTCGTTTCCTTGTTGATTTCAATGCCTGAAATGCAATCGTTCTCTACAAACAAATCTGTCAGCTTTGAATCAAAATGGACCTCTCCTCCAAATTCGATAATTTTTTCGCGCATTGCCACAATGATTTGCGGCAATTTATTCGTTCCAATGTGCGGATGAGCATCAACAAGTATATCTTCCTTCGCGCCAAATTCTACAAACCACTCCAAAGCTTTTCGTACATCTCCTCGTTTCTTCGATCGTGTGTAGAGCTTTCCATCCGAGTAGGTTCCCGCGCCACCTTCGCCAAAACAATAATTGGACTCAGGATTCACAATCTCTTCTTTATTCAAAATTGCCAGATCTCTTCTCCTTGAGCGAACATCCTTTCCACGTTCGAAAATAACGGGCTTCAAACCAAGTTCCAGCGCTCTAAGCCCAGCGAACAATCCAGCGGGACCGGCTCCGATGATAGCGATAGACTTCGCCCCATGAACATCTTTCGGAAAGAAACTAGTCGATGATTGAATTTCTTCATCCCTAGAAAAAACGTCAAATGAACAGTTGATTTTAATCTGTCGCTTCCTAGCATCAATCGATCTTTTCTTCCATCGATAGACAAAGGAATCAGATGAAATTCCAAGTTCTTTTCCTATGCGCGTTTGCAGGTATGCTTCATCCTGTGCTTGTTCGGGGGTAACTTGAAATTGTATCTGCTTCATTTTAACCCTCGAAAATTAATGAAAAAGACCAGACTCGGTTGTATAATTGATCAATTGGTTTGGAAATAGTTGTTCCATCCTGAATTAAGGAGTTACGAATTCCTTGAGAATACTTAAGCTCAAGTCCAAATTTGAAATAAGGCGTAAAAAACTCGATTCCTCCTCCTACTTGTCCCTGCCAATCGCTTCGTTTCAATTTGATAAAAGGATCATTGAAGGTTTGGCTTGCATCCTGTTGGGACTGTAGGTCAACGGAGTACTGAAATCCTGCGAGTGCATACGCCGCAAAGTTGTTGATGCGAAGCGTTCTAAATTGCAGCATCAAGGGGAAATCAAAATTGACACTTTGAATGCGTTCAATTGTCTCTTCACTTCCCGTAAAACTGTCATCGATGAAGGAGTAATTTAAAATGCGTTCTTGAAAGGAAAAGGGAGTAGCAAAACGGAGTCGCAGAATTGGAGTCCCCAACTTCATGGTTACCAGTGGACCAACATGTCCGCCGGGTTGGGATTGATTAGAAATTGCTCTCACTCCAAACTGCTGGTAGGCATTTGGAACCTGATAGACCGTGAAATCTGAGGTATTCGCTCCCATAAGAACACCAAAGTGAAATGTTTTTTCATCAAACCTCCGATAATTCATCGGTTTTTCTTTCTGAGACCAGCAGTTAAATGAGAATAAGATGACAATTAGTCCGAGTAACTTCATATTACCCGAACGCATTCGGGGAAAGCTTATTTCACTTAATAATGAAATTAAGAGGTCAGCGTCAAAAGTTGGGAAGGAATGCACTGCTGTAGATTTAGCACTCCTACATTTTTTCTTTTTTCACCACATAGGACACAACTTGATCTGATAGTTATCGGATTCAAGACACAACGCTTTGTGCCGCGCGGCGGTTTGTGGCACTTGTGGTAGTGCTGAAGCAGTGGGCGGAACAACAGTGTTGTTGAAAAAGTAAATTTATGCTTAATCCGCAAGTTTTGAACTTGATCTAAATTAACGCTTTGTAATTATCCTTCAAAGATCAGCGAAAACCACCAAACGCGGTTGTATAAACGGTCAATCGGATTCGAAAGAGCTGTTCCGTCCTGAATCAGGACATTACTGATTCCGTGGGAATATTTGAGCTCCATCCCAAACTTGAAATAAGTCGCGAAGAACTCAAGTCCTGCCCCTACCTGCCCTTGAAAGTCGCTTCGTTTAATTTTAATGAATGGATCAAAAAAGGTCTGGCTCGCATCTTCTTGAGACTGTAAATCCAGCGAATACTGGAATCCTCCAAGCGCGTACGCTGCAAAGTTGTTGACTCGAAGCGTTCTGAATTGAAACATCAATGGGAAATCCAGGTTGGTTGATTGTACTCGTTCTACTACAAACTCACTTCCTGTATACGTATCGTCGATGAATTGATAGTTGATGATTTTCTCCTGAAACGAAAGCGTAGGAATGAACCTTAATCTAACCACAGGAGTACCGAGCTTCATGGTAACCAATGGCCCCACCTGACCTCCTGGCTGCGACTGATTCGTAACAGAAACTAATCCAAACTGTTCGTATGCCTGTGGGACTTGATACAGCGTAAAATCTGCAGAATTTGCCCCAAGCATGAACCCAAAGTGAAAGGTCTTTTCATCGAACCTACGGTAGTTCATTGGCTTTTCTCGTTGTGCCCAACTTGCAAACGAGATCAAGACAAAGCACAGCGCAAGACTTTTCATCATATTTGAACGCATTCTAGTCATTCTTGTTAGTGTTTTTTCGTTCCCGAATAAATCGTAGCGATTCCTCCAGATACCATTTTCGCCTTAACATCTGTGTACCCTATTTTTTCAAGGATATCTGTAAATGCTTTTCCTTCTGGAAAGGCTGCTACAGATTCTGGCAAATAAGCATATGCCCTTTCATCTTTCGAAATTCGCTTTCCAAAGAACGGGATAATTCTTTTGGAATAGAAACCGAACAATTGTTTCATTGGAAACTTCTTTGGTTTCGAGAATTCAAGAATGATTGCTTTACCTCCCGGACGCAATACTCGGAGCATATCTGTTAACCCTTTTTCAAGGTTCTCATAGTTCCTCACTCCAAAACCAACAGTCAAGGCATCAAAGTATCCATCTTCGAAGGGAAGTTCCTCAGAATCTCCAATTCTCATTTGAATAACGTGATCAAGGCCTTTTCGTTTCATTTTTTCAATTCCAACGTCCAGCATTCCTTGTGAAATATCTACTCCGATTACCTCCGTTGGCTTCAATTTCATTGCTGCCACCGCGAAATCTCCCGTTCCCGTGGCGATATCCAACATTTTCTTTGGCTGAAGTTCCCGCAATTGCTTGATTGCTTTCTTTCTCCAAATTTTATCAATTCCTAACGACAAAAAATGATTCAGAAAATCGTAGCGCTTCGAAATATTGTTAAACATTTCCGCTACTTCTTCTTTCTTCGAACTCGATTCGTTGTTGTATGGCTTAACCACTTTGCGTTCTTCCGACATAACCTAACTTTTATCCCACCATGGTATGTCCAGATGGGTACTTATAATTTCTACTAATTACTTTTTTACCTACCAAATATGCTAAGGTAAGGGTTCCAACACGACCAATGAACATGGCCACAATCAGAACAAATTTCCCCGCTACACTTAAGTCGGGAGTCAATCCTGTGGAAAGCCCCACTGTACTTGCTGCGGAAACATGCTCAAACACTAAATCCATGAAGTCGTAATCGTATTCTGGCGAAGCTAATAAATCTGCTTCTGTAATCGACAGCACAAATGGACCAACGATATTTCCAATCACGAAGAAGATGAAAATCGCGTAGGCTTTCAATACTGTATCGTTCGCAATTGTTCGCTTGAACAATTCTGTATGTTTCTTCCCTTTAATCGTTGATATAACGGACGCCCACATGATCGCGAAGGTAGACGTTCGGATTCCTCCTCCAGCTGAACCTGAGGACGCACCCACAAACATCAGAAATAAGAAAACAATCAATACTGGCAAGGCCAATTCAGATGTATCCACCACATTGAATCCAGCATTTCTTGTTGTCAAGGATTCAAACACTGAGACAATCACTGATCGCAAGGTTCCTTCCCCTGCAAGACTTCTATTCCATTCGACTGCCATGAAAACGATGGCTCCAAAAGCAATCAATCCCAGCGTAAAGTAGAGCGAAATCTTCGTTCCGAATTCAATGGTTTTCCATGGTTTGCGCATGCGCTCACGCAGTCTCTTTATTTCGAAGAGATCAAAGAGGTAAATCATCCCAAACCCTCCAAGGAAGAAGAGAATCATAATAATCGTATGAACGAATGTGCTATTAATAACATCTGGATGCATCATTCCTCCATGCAGGGTTGACAAGCCCGCATTATTGAATCCTGATACTCCGTGAAAAACTGCTTGAAACGCCCTATTCCCTGTATCTGCAAAAACACCTTGATTTCCGAAACCTATGAACAACAAAATGATTCCTATCACCTCAATAGTCGTTGCCCAAAGAACAATCTTCATCAACATCGTTTTAGCCTTTAGAATCGAATCGCTGTTTACAAAGTCTTCGATTACCTCGTGATATTTGATTCCTACTCCGAACTTGGCTACCACGAGCATGAGTGCACCAAACGCAATGGTATTCAGGCCTCCCAATTTGATCAGAATCAACACAACAATTTGTCCTTTGAAGGTAAGTGTTTCCGCTACATCAACTGTTGAAAGTCCTGTTACACTCACTGACGACATTGAAAGGAATAGTGAATCTGTGAAACCCATACCTCCCTTTACACTAGACATTTCAGGAAGCATCAATAATAAGCCTCCGACTAG
>JBGCDF010000371.1:0-3649 GCA_045105095.1 Crocinitomicaceae bacterium
ATGGCGGATAGCATAGAGGCAATTGATCTGAATAACGTCGGTACAGTCGTTATTTCCCTGTTCATCCTCTTTGCCGCCCAATCGGTTTTTTCCTTCTTTCGAGTAGTGATTTTTACCAATGTAACTGAAAACACACTCCGAGATGTGAGGAAAGATGCTTTTTCGCGTTTGGTTCACATGCCGATGGACTTCTTCAATAAGAATAAAGTGGGAGAGTTGACAAGTCGTGTTTCGGCGGATATCACCCAAGTACAAGACACATTGCGTACAACGATTGCCGAGTTCTTCCGTCAAGTCTTCACCATTGTGATCGGTATTGTTGTTTTGGCCCTGATTTCTTGGAAATTGGCGCTTATCATGCTGGCATCTGTACCTGTTGTTGCAATTGTCGCTGTATTCTTTGGGAGATTCATACGAAAACTCTCGAAAGAAGCTCAAAGCGAAACAGCAAGTTCAAACTCTATTTTAGAAGAATCGCTCATGGGTATTTCAAATGTGAAGGCGTTCACAAATGAATCTATGTTAGTAAGAAGGTTTACTTCTGCAATCAATAAAATCCGAAAGTTGAATGTAAAAAGTGGATTATGGAGAGGAGCGTTCGTTTCGTTCATCATTTTCTGCGTGTTCGGAGCAATTGTTCTGGTAATCTGGCAAGGGATTTTAATGACTCAAGGTCCTGATCCAAGTTTGAATCCGAAGGATTTCTTCTCTTTTATAATGTATACCATTTTCATGGGAGCATCTATTAGTGCAATTCCCGATATGTATGCGAGCATTCAGAAAACGATTGGAGCCACTGAAAATTTAATGTCCATTATCAATGAAGATAGTGAAGAAGAATTATTGACTGGTGCATCCAAGCCATCACTCTCTGGTAAGATTCAATTTCAGGATGTGAAATTCTCTTACCCGCAGCGAAATGATATCGATGTTTTAAAAGGAATCGATCTACATGTTGAGCAGAACCAGACGATTGCTTTGGTGGGATCATCAGGTGCAGGAAAATCAACCATTGCTTCGCTACTGTTAAACTATTATCCGATCACAGGAGGCGCTATTTTGTTTGATGACGCCAAAATTGAAGAGATTCAGGTAACTCACCTTCGTGAACATATGGCAATTGTTCCTCAGGAAGTATTGTTGTTTGCGGGTAGTATTCGTGAGAATATTTTATTCGGTAAGGAAGATGCAACTGACGAAGAAATAATGCATGCAGCGAAGCAAGCCAATGCATGGGAGTTCATTCAAACATTCCCTGAAGGATTGGAGACGGCTGTTGGAGATCGAGGTGTTCAGCTTTCAGGAGGACAGAAACAACGTATTGCTATCGCCAGAGCTATTTTAAAGAACCCGACTATTTTGATTTTGGATGAGGCTACTTCGGCGTTGGATTCTGAATCTGAAAAATTGGTTCAGGATGCTCTTCAAACCTTGATGCAAGGCCGAACATCTATTGTGATTGCACACCGTTTATCTACGATTCGATCTGCTGATTGTATTTATGTGATGGAGGCAGGGCAAATTGCTGAATCAGGGACACATGATGACTTGATCGAGCGAAAAGGGGTTTATTCGAAGTTGGTGCAGTTGCAGACGGTTGAGCATGGTTAATATCTTTTTTGTGACCATGAGGATACCACGGGCTTGATCCGATAGCTATGGGATTCAAGATGCGATTTTGGTTAGCTTTCCCGTTGTTTTATTGGTTTTTGTTTATTCTTTTTAAGCGCTAAGAACGCAAGGGCTCAAAGATGCGGACGTGTTTTTTTAGATTACTCTCCTTGCTATTGTCTTTTAATTCTTTTCCAATTACGTTGAAGAACTCGGTGCGATAGTCATTCTATTGAAAACTGTTGAGGATGATGATCTTTTATCACCAATTGGCAAATCCTATTTTTCACTTTAGATTAACGACAAGGGCCTTGCGTCTCTGCGCACTTTGCGGTTCATCTTTTAAATGTATTCGTACAGTACTTCATGTAGAGTGGTTTAAGTGCTCTCTTTGCGATTTTCTTTCCACCGCTATGGGAGCAAAGGTACGGACGTGTGTTTTTGTTGTCACCCCTTCTCTTTGATATGTTTTCTTTTCCCGTTAAGATGAAGAATTTGGTGTAGCCTTTTACTTCACTGCGACATCAACGACAGGAGCCACGGCCTCCATCATTTTAGCGCATGCAAGTGCTCCATAGGTTCCAACCGCGTATCCAAGGACTGCGAGAATTGCTCCAACACTCGCCAAAGAAGGGTGAAACGCAGCTGCAATAATTGGCGCTGATGCTGCTCCTCCGACATTCGCTTTCGAGCCGACAGCAATAAAGAAGAACGGCGCTTTGATGATTTTCCCAACAAGGAAGAGCAATCCAACATGGATCAGCATCCAGATGATTCCAACCAAGATCAACTGAGGATCTTTTACCGCCTCGGTTAATTCCATTTTCATTCCAATGGTCGCTACCAGAATGTAAATAAATACACTTCCTATTTTCGAAGCTCCTGCTCCTTCGTAACGACGCAATTTTGTAGCGGAAAGTATCAAACCTCCTGTCGTAGTGATTACAACCAGCCAGAAGAAAGAACTTCCGAAGGGTGATTCCTTATCGAACATACCAGCTAACCATTTTCCCGCAAAATGTCCGATAGCAACTACTCCGAAGGTAATTCCTGCGATCACCATGTAATCTGTAAGGGTTGCTTTCTTGGCAATAGATGATTGATAATCACTTACACGCTTCTTCAGATCTTCAATGGATGAGCTATCCGCTTTCAACCATTTATCGAACTTATCCGCTCGTGCTGCTGCCCAAAGTAAAAACGCCATCCATAAGTTTGCTACTACGATGTCAACGGTAACCATTTTACCATATAAAGCTTGATTATATGAGTACGTTTCTAGCATGGCCGCTTGATTCGCTCCCCCTCCAATCCAACTTCCTGCAAGCGTCGAGAATCCTCTCCATGCAGAATCATACATAGCCGGATCTCCTTCAAACTGAGGTGCTATTGTTCCGACCACACTAGGATCAATATAAGCGTAGATCATAATGGCAATCGGTCCACCGATAATGATACCAACTGTCGCCGTAGCGAACATGATCAAGGCTTTAGGTCCCAGATTCCATATACCTTTAAAATCGATTCCCAATGTCATTAAAATAAGTGCACCTGGTAGCAGGTAATTCTTCGCCATGGTATACAGATCGGAGTAATCTTTTGAAATCAATCCAAGCATATCCAACACGGCAGGAATGAGATAACACAATAAGAGTGCAGGAACGACCATGTAAAAGTTCTTCCAGAATTTCGTTTGCTTGCTTGACGTGTAAAATATGAGCGCCAATACGATGGCAAGAATTCCGAAAACGATGGTGTCGCTCACAAACATTGGTCTGCTGTAACGCTTGATCTCAAGCTTCATTTTATCAGCGCCAATTGAATTAAATTTCAATTCCTTTCCATTCGCGAATGCTTGAATCGTTACGTTCACGTTCTTATCCAAACGTTTCAAAAGAATTGGCCCCAAACGCTCTAATGCGATTGTTTCTGTTTTATCCTCCGTACCGAGCGTCAGTTGAATCGAATCCACTGATTTCTTCCCGAGGTCTGCACTGCTAAAATCGAGGTAGACATCCTGCTTCGCTTCTATTACTAC
>JBGCDF010000372.1:0-3683 GCA_045105095.1 Crocinitomicaceae bacterium
TCAGAAAGCTGCAGTCCGCTTACATTTAGTTGTAGTTTGTTGTTCAGTCCGGGATGATCACCAGAGAGGTTATCCAACACATCCCGAAGGGTACCTTCAGAATATTTCTGTGCTATTGAATTCATAGAGAATCCACAGAACAAAATGGTGATGACGACTAATAATTTCTTCATTAAATTCCAGATAGTAAAGGGTAAACTTCCTCCAATGAGGTCGTTCCTTCTATTAATACTTCGTATGCTCTTGTCGCGAGGTTTTTAATCCCACGATCGTTTAATAATGTGTCTACTTCGTGATCATTTCCTTTAATTGCCAGTGAGAGACTCTGGTCAATAGGAATGACTTCGTACAATGCCATTCGACCTTTGTAACCCGTGTAATGACATTCATCGCAACCTACGGGAGTCATTACTTCGTGAGGGATGTCAAATCCATCAACGGGTGGCCAATCCGCAGGGTCAAGTGTTGATTGCGTTGTACAATTAGTACATAACTTTCGAACCAATCTTTGCGCAACAGAGGTATTGATCGTATTTGCCAATAAAAATGGAGGGACGCCCATGTCGATCAGCCTTGAAATGGTTCCCCATGCTGAATTGGTGTGAATCGTCGATAGTACTAGGTGACCCGTCAACGCTGCACGAATAGCCATTTGTGCGGTTTCGCCATCTCTAATTTCCCCCAGCATAATCACATCGGGGTCTTGACGTAAGAACGAACGAAGGGCGCTGGCAAACGTCAATCCAATGGATTCTTTTAGCTGAACTTGATTGATTCCATCAAGCGTATATTCGACAGGATCTTCTACCGTCACGATATTACGCTTTTCCTCATTCAACAATTTCAGAGTGGCGTAGAGTGTTGTCGTTTTTCCTGAACCAGTCGGTCCGCTGATTAGAATGATTCCGTTAGGTTTTCGAACTCCTTCCAAATATTGCTTTTTCTCAGTAGGAGAGAAGCCTACTTTTTCCAAGCTGATTGAAGAAGCATCATGTCCTAAAATCCTCATTACGATTTTCTCTCCGTGAAGCGTTGGCAGAATGGAAACACGAATGTCAAAATCTTCATATTCTATTCGACCATCCTGTGGAAGACGCTTTTCAGAAATATCGAGGTTTGATCGAATTTTTATTTTGTTTACTAACTCTGGATAATCCTCTTTAGCGATGGAAAAACGTTGAATCAAGTTGCCGTCAATTCGGATGCGAATGCGTGCTTTTTCTCCATAGATTTCAATGTGGATATCACTACTTCCGAGGCGATTTGCTTCTTGAATAAGTCGATCTACGAAGTCCGTGTTTGCGTCAAAGGAAATTTTAGAATCTTCGTTATCTGTGTTACGATAATATTTTCCTAAGCTTCGTTGAATTGTTTCTTTGGAGCATGACTCCAAGTGGATTTCTGTACCCAATAGCGCCGATAATTCTTCACGCGTTAGTTCGAGATCCATCGTTTCATCAATGAAGAATGTTGTGGCAGCATCAGATTGCGACTTAGGCAAAATGCGGTAGTGCCACGCCAAGTCAGAACGAATCAGTTGCTGAAGTTCCGCTTCCAATGCTATATGTTGGACTACTGCCATGTGTACGTTGGAATTAATTGGTGAAGCTGATCGTGAAATGCGAGGTAGCCAATACAGACCGCAGCCATGTAACCAGCGTAAGGAATTGTTTTTTGCGGCTTGATCATTGAGGCAATCAAGTGAAAAATCAAGGTCGCGATTGTTCCAAACGTAAAGAAGATCACGAACCATTGAATGGAGAAAAGTGGTGTAAGTGCCAGCAAGAACAAAATATCTCCCAGAGCAAAATACCCATTCGTAATGTTTACCAATTTTCTTTCTTTCAAAGATAAATAGAGTGTTAAACCGAGGAGTAGGAAAGCAACAAAGCCAATATTGTAGGCTAGCGCAATCAGGTTCAGTTCATTCCAGTTCAGTGCTAACGCACCTGCAAGTACCAGAGGGAAAACAAACCAATGAATACCTCTGTATCGAACATCTTGATAAAAACACAAGACCAAAATCGCTATGAATGGGAGTAGAATGAACATTAGTCTGTTTGCACTTCTTTTATTCTGCCTTCTTCATCGATTTCCCAGATGCTAAACTTTCCATCTCCGTCAAAATCCTGTACAGCTTGAGCTTTTGCCTTGAATCCAGTTGGAGATGCTTCCACAATGGATATTTCATATAGCGCTGTACCACCTTGAGTCACTAATTTATGAGGGGGATAATTCAACTCCTCAAGATCAGATGAATATGCAGAAAACTGAAGGAAATGCGCATATTCAAGGTTGTGCACCATTTTCAGTTCCTGTTGTGCTTCCAATGCTTTCGTTTTCGCTGCGATTTCGGCTTGATTTGACTCACAGGAAATAGTAAGAATAGCCATTATAGCTAATGCGGTATGACTATAATTAAAGTGCTTAACCAAAACTGATATGAATTTGAGTTGAGCTATCATTAGTCGGGTTGTATTTCTTTTAAGACACCTTCCTGATCAATTTCCCAAACATTATATTGTCCATCTCCATTGAAATCTTGCACGGCCTGCGCTTTTGCTTTAAAACCAGTTGGAGATGCTTCCATTATGGATACTTCATACAAAGCCGTTCCTCCTTGAGTAAGTAGTTTATGAGGAACATAGTTCAATTCTCTTAAGTCAGATGAGTATTTTGAATATTGTAGGAAGTAGGCATATTCCAGATTGTGAACCATTTTCAGTTCTTGTTGCGCTTCCAATGCTTTTGTTCTAGATGCAACACCAGCCTGATTGGGAACCACAAGCATGATCAGAATTCCCATAATCGCTAAAACGATCAAAATCTCTGCGAGTGAAAAGGCATCAACAAATCCTGATTTCTTATGTTTTCTAGTAAGTATCATTTAATCACATTGCTAAGGTTAAACATGGGCATGTACATTGAAATCATAATGACTCCAACGACAAGTCCAATAATTACAATAATGAGCGGTTCGATAATCGTTCCGATCAGTTTTGTTCTATATTCTATATCCTCTTGATACTGTTTCGAGATGCGCTCGAAAGTAGTGTCTAGTTGGTTAATCTCTTCGGCAATTTTGGTCAGGGAGATCAATCGTTTATCAAAAATAGGAAATTTAGCGAAGCCTTGATGAAGTGAATCTCCCTTCAAGATATCCGCTTTGATTTCCCTTAAAGCTGATTCAATTGGATAAAAACCAATCATCTCTTCGACTAATGATAGTGCCGTAACAAGTGGTGTTTTTGCTCCAAGTAAAAGTGCTAGACTTTGGCACATTCTAGCGGCATATACTTTTTTCATCAAGGGTCCGAAAATGGGGAGACGAAGCATGATTTTTGAAGTGATATTCCGGAAACGATCTTCTTTTCGTTGAGTATACCCATAAATCGCAAGGGCAGTAAGGACGAGCAGGAAATACATCATGAAGGTTGAGAAGTTTTTCGAAAGTGCAATAATTTTCTTGGTGAGATAAGGCAGATCTTGTCCGAATTGCTTGAATACATCTTCGAACATGGGTACTACGCTGTTTAGCATAAAATAGAGTACGCCAATCGTAATAAGAATTACGAAACTTGGATAGGTAAAGACACTAACCAATTGACGTCTTAACTTCACTTTGTTCGTGAAGTAATCTGCCATGTGCCCCAAGATGATTTGAAGCCTTCCTGTTTCCTCTC
>JBGCDF010000373.1:0-21444 GCA_045105095.1 Crocinitomicaceae bacterium
GTTTCCACCAACCATTTCATCGCTTGTGTTTCTGGTTCAGAGAATGGTCCTGTACCAGGATATACATCACTGGGTACGTTTGTACTTACACCGGTTGTTCCCCATCCGTATGAATAGTTTCTGTTCAAATCAACGCCTGGATTAGTTGTTCCAACAGGCGCTTTGTTTTTACGGTGCATCCCAAATCCGCTTGGATCCTCAGCTTCATTTTCAATGTATCCATCTGGATTGATACACGGAACGAAGAACATTTGTGTATTATCCACCAAGAATTTCACCTCATCATTTGTAGCATAGTTTTCTAACAAATACCACATATAGAAAATCGTTTGCGACATCGACATTGGCTCACGAGCGTGGTGAATTGATGAGTACAATACATTTGGCTCAGAAGCCGCTTCATCCGTATTCGGATTATCCGAAATTTTCACGTGATAAATGGGCCTTCCTTCGTGTGTTTGAAAAGTATGAATCGGAGCCCGAGCTGAAATTAAGTTGGGATATTGCGCCACCATGTCATCTAAGGCATCCAGCATATCTTGATACTTATAGAAACCAGCGTATGAATTGTTCTCGAAGTGATTCGCAGGAACTGGAATAGTAATCCCCCCCTGATCACATGTTGCATTCTTTGGAGAGAAATAAGGATCCTGACTGTGCGCAGCGTAATACGCTTTTACATCATCTTCGATGATCTCATATTGGAATCCGTTGGCATCCATAATGCCAATTTCGTATTCCGAGAAATCACTGATAAAAAAGGTGTTCTTTTTTGAGATACCATGGTCAACTGCCACTCCCAGAGAAGCAAGCTGTGCTAACCCTTGAGAATCCGTTAAAATTTTGACCTTGGAATACTTTTGTTGAGCCATGGAGAATAAACTCAAGCCAATAATGGCTATGAGAGTAGAAAATAGTTTCATTTTATAGTTCTTATAGTTTTCCTGCAAGTTACGGACTTTTTCTAAAATTTTCCTAGAAACATTCGACATCGGTCAAATCACTTCATACTACCTTACTTCCATTCTACACATTGAAAAAACCATCCATACTAATTCAATCTCCCTTGCCCCATTTTGCCGCTATCTTTATCCTGAAATTTTATCGATTTAATACGATTCTATGTCTACAACTCCACAAAAAATTCGATTCGGACGCATCTTCTGGCCTAGTTTCTGGGCTGCTCTCATTGTATCAATCATTGGGTTGATTATTTGGTTGATTGTTATCTCTGGTGTCATAAGTAGCTTTGAACCGAAGCCAATGAAAGTCGATGAGAATTCTGTTCTTCACATGTCATTGGATGCTCGAATTGCAGAGAAAGGGCAAACTAAATTCAACAGTTCGACACTTAGTATTGACAAAACGATCGGATTAGCTGATATTCTGCATGGTTTCGAAACCGCTAAAAATGATGACAAAATCGAAGGCGTTTATTTGGAATTGGAAGGTGCTTCTTGTGGATATGCCACTGCGCGCGAAATTCGAAATGCCATCAATGATTTTGAAGAGTCAGGAAAGTTTGTGATTGCTTATAATACAGGAGAGGTTATAACACTTAAACAATACTACATTGCTTCGGCTGCCAATACAAATTACGGTTTCCCTGGATCGAACGTTGAGTTCCTTGGTTTGGGAGGAGAATTAACTTTCTTCAAAAACACCTTTGATAAATTGGAAGTGGAGATGCAAATTATCCGTGGTAGCGGTAACGACTTTAAAAGTGCCGTTGAACCATTTTTCAGAGAGAACATGAGTGATTCGTCGCGTTTACAGACAGAGCGTTACATCGCCAATATGTGGTCTGATATCCGCAAAGATATCGCAAACGACCGCGGTCTTGATGCTGATAAATTGGACGAGTTGGCAGAAAACGCTGAAGTAAAAAACGTCAAAGAAGCAGTGAAGCATAAGCTGATGGACGGAGCAAAGTACAAAGATGAAATCCTCACCTTACTGGCTAAAAAAGCAGGTACAAAAAAAGGTGAAGAAGTTGAGTTTTTTGCTTTCGAAAAATATGCGAAGAAGCGTTTCCAACAAAATCAAATTTTAGCGAACGAGGATGAACCGAATGTAGCAGTAATCCTTGCTGAAGGATCTGTATCAAGAGACGGTGATGGGTTTACATCAAAGAAAGTGTGTAAGATGTTCCGCGATGCACGAAATAATGAATCAATCAAAACGATTGTCTTCAGAGTGAACAGTCCTGGAGGAAGCGCTCTGGCGAGTGATGAGATTTGGAGAGAAGTTCAATTGACCAATAAAACGAAAAAAGTAGTTGTCTCAATGGGCGATGTTGCCGCTTCGGGTGGTTATTATGTTTCCGCTCCGGCTTCATACATTTTCGCTGAACCAACAACGATTACAGGCTCCATTGGAGTGTTCGGAATGATTCCTTACACCGGAAAGATGTTCGAAAACAAACTTGGGTTCACCTTCGATCGTGTTACAACGAATAAACATTCTGTCCTTACGACCAATCGAAAATTGACCGAGGAGGAAATGACGATCATTCAAGAGAGCGTCGATGAAATCTATGAAGACTTTAAGTCAGTCGTTGCGAAAGGAAGAGGATTGACATTGGAACGTGTTCAGGAAATTGCCAGAGGTCGTGTTTGGACAGGTGTCGACGCGAAAGAAATTGGACTTGTTGACGAGCTTGGCGGAATGAAAGACGCCATTGCTTATGCAGCGAAGCAAGCGAAAATCAAAAAAGACGATATCAAAGTTCTGTATTACCCAATCGCCAAAGAAGACCAATTGGGTGAACTTTTGGAACAATTAGACGGAAATCAGGATAATGCATCTGTTTCGAGCATTGAGCTTCCTGAAGAACTATTGACTTACTATAATCAGTTAAAAGAAATCGAATCTTTGCATGGCATTCAAATGCGACTGCCTTTTACGCTAAACCTTAAATAAAAAATAGCACATTGATTCGTTAGCGGCCTGAAGGTAGAGATTCAGGCCGTTTTTTTATGCGCTTGTATTTAGAAATTTCTGTTTGCGTTGATCAACTACAGTTAGTCTGTTTCGAAAGATCTTAGCGTAATGGTATGAACCCAATTATCCTCCGAGATTCCAAACATGGTGTAATTGTACTCTGAATCTGGTATTAACGATGGAGCTTCCGAACCTGGAGTCAAGTTTAATACTACGTTCGATATACTGTAGAAGGTCCAGAACTTATCATTCGTGTAGACAGCACTCACTAAATTATTCTCCATATCAGAGACGATACTCAGGTAAGTTTCGCTCTGAGGTTCATTCACAAAGAACCAATCAAATTCTGGATTAACCCCCGACTCAATAATCGTTACGCCAGGTGAAACATCTTCGGTAGGTGCAACCACAGCTTTGATACGGATAGGGTCACAAACATGAACCGTTCCGTCTGTTTCGTATGTCACGATTCCCCAACGCTCGTTTGCTATTGACGGGTGATCGAATTTACGCATGAATCCCTTATACAGAACAGTCATGTCGTAATCCTTTGGGAAATATTGATTGTAATCATTCGGATCGACATTGATCGAATTCGTCTCGAAGTATTGAAAATTGCTTGCACCTTCTTCTGCATAAAAGAATACTGAAATCGGATTATCAGCATCTCCCATGAAGGATGATGGGTTTCCACCAGCGAAAGCAATTACATTCCCTGTTGGCAAATATGCTTTGGAATCCATGTACGCCTTCAGTCCGTAACTCGCGATGTTTGATCCGAGTTCTTTCTTAGTACACGCAGATAGCGAGAAGATCGCAAGGGTAATAACGAGTAGTTGTTTCATGTATCTTATTCATTTCAAAGGTATGGCGAATAAAAAACACTTTATTTTATTCGCTCTGAGTGTCAAACGTTTTTGGAAGTGAAACGGTTGGAAGACGGAGTCATCTTTTTTCATAAATTTACGTTCTGTAATTAAATCAACTATGATGCAACACCGATTCCTACTCTTTCTATCATTTATTACGTTTATCAACCTAAGCACATTCGCACAGCTGACTGATGCATTGTATTACGGAGAAATTCTTTTCTCGAATGTTCCAGCCGAGGTTACGAAGAAAAGAGACATGACTAGTCTTGATGTCTTTTCGCCAGAGGAAAGTCTTTTCGGAAACCTATTCCTAAAAGTTAAGATGAAAAGTCACAGTGATTTTAGAGACGAAGATGGCAAAATCGTTGCCAGTTTGACTATTAAATCGGAGTCGGGAGAACGAACTACGCTTACATTGGATTTGGAGAAAGAACTGGAAAATGGAAAGACGGCAAACTTTGAAATTGTTCCTAATGTTCCAGATATGAATAATGGAAATCATCTCAAACTGGCTGGATTCTTAGGAAGACTTTCTGCTGAAGTTCATTCGCTTACGTTTACAATCGGAAATAGAAGTAATGAATTAATCAGACCACACGGTTACATTTTCGGGAAAATCAATGTCGATCTAACTAGCGGAATTGGAAAATTCCAAGCACTCAAAGATGAGCAAGACAAACTTGATAAGATTGCTGAAGAGGAGCGACTCGCTAAAGAAGCAGAAGAAAAGCGACTCGCTGAGGAGAGAGCGCTATTGATTAAGAAAACGCAAGATGAATACTTCAATGCAGGTGACGTGGTAAGTATTACGTTTAGAAATACTTGTGATCATCAAGGAACAGTTCGCATTATTACCGATAACGAGTTCACAAATCAACGTGCGACAATAAGTGGTCAAAGCCAATCAGGTTCTTACCGATGCAGACCTGGTGACAAAATTTATGATAGTAATGGGACATTACTCCACACGGCGTCTTCTTCCTCCAATAATAAATCGATTAGTTTCTGTCCGCCGAAAACACAAGAAATGATCGATCGTGAAGAGTTCGACAGAGGATTCAAAAGCATTCGAGTTCAAATCCGCAATTCATGCTCAGACACTAAGATTTATTACAACCATCAAAGTGGGGCCTCTACCTCAAAAACCTCGATGGGATCTCACAGTCAAACTTCACTTTCAATGCGCAAAGGAGACAAGCTTTGGCTTGCTGATTCCAACGGAAATAACGTAACTATGCTATTCACGCCTATTAGTCTTTCTCAGGATGGACAGGATATTTACTTGTGTCGTTAAAAGACCATTGAGATCATACATGGGATACGAATGAGAAAGATCATTTTGCCCGAACTATGTACTGATAAGGTAACAAATCTACGTTCACATCGAAACTCGTGAACCCTGCGTCTTTCAACTCTGAGACCACCTGATCGATCGCAATTTTATGATCGACAGGGGGACCCACTGGTGTTTCCATTTTAAAGAAATCGATAACGACTAACTCTCCGTCGTCCTTTGTTCCTTTCTTTACTTTTGAAAAGTAATTGCTTCGATCTTCAATGTGATGATAGGTATTTACAATCAGTACCATGTCCACTTCACTCTCAGATAATTTTGGACTGTCATATGAAAGTTTTCTGAGTTCAATGTTTTCGATTTTAGACTCATCGATACGCTTTTGAATTACTTCCTGAAACTCATCACTGACGTCCGCCGCAATTACATTCGCACCATTCTCGGCAAGTCTTATCGAGAAGTATCCTGATCCTGCTCCAACATCCATGATTGTTTTTCCCTGAAGATCTCCCAAGTATCTTAGGACTCTCTCTGGTTGCTGGTACTCATCTCTTTCAGGTGATTCAAAGCGCTCGATTAACTCTTCGATAGACGACTGATGCATATATTCGTTTGCCGAATGACCGTGATCGTGATCACTTTTGTTTCCATGACGTTCGTGATGTTCACTTTTACCATCCTTATCTTCCGTCTGTTCAGAGTTGTCTGAGCACCCAAGGAATAATACTAACGCAGTGATCAATGCGACTAAAGAGAATGTTGTTTTCATGACACTAAAATAGGAGGTTAAGATGAATATTCATTCAACAAGCTTAAATTCTATGAAATATGCTTTCGTTGAGTATCTGTTATTCGTAACTCTTGATTCCATGAATTACCATGAGCACTGACACTACAGACAATTCATAAATTAATGTAAATGATTTTCATTAAAAACATAAATAAAAATATATGAATGATTAACCTGATGTTTGTACTCGAATCATTTAATCATTCAACATGGATACAACAGTTGCAGAAGCACGAACGCAGAATAAAGAGACAAACACTCCAATTAAAATTGCCGTAGCCAAGGGTGACGGAATTGGCCCGGAAATCATGGACGCTACCTTGCGAATCATGGAAGCGGCAGGAGCAAATATTGAAGCCAATTACATCGATGTAGGTGAGAAAGTATACTTAGCAGGAAATACTTCAGGTATCGAAGCAAGTGCTTGGGACGCCATCAACGAAAACAAACTTATTTTGAAAGCGCCAATTACGACTCCACAAGGCGGTGGATATAAGAGTTTGAACGTAACAATGCGTAAGTCATTAGGACTTTTCGCAAACGTTCGTCCAGTTCAGGCATACACGCCCTACGTACCTAGTAATTTTCCAGAAATGAATGTCGTGATTATTCGCGAGAATGAAGAAGATCTCTACGCAGGAATCGAACATAGACAAACGAACGACGTTTACCAATGCTTGAAACTTATTACACGTCCAGGATGTGAGCGCATTGTTCGCTATGCTTTTGAGTATGCAAGAGCCTACAATCGAAAGAAAGTGACGTGCATGGTGAAGGACAACATTATGAAGATCACAGATGGATTATTCCATCAGGTATTTGACGAGATCGCCCCAGAATATCCAGAAATCGAGAGTGACACACAAATTATCGATATTGCATCTGCACGTTTGGCTGCAAGACCTGAAGACTATGATGTGATTGTGACATCCAATCTTTATGGTGACATAATTTCGGACATTGCTGCTGAGATTGGTGGTTCTGTTGGAATGTGTGGTTCTGCCAATATTGGAAGAAACGTAGCCATGTTCGAGGCGATTCATGGATCTGCACCGGACATTGCAGGACAAGGGATTGCAAATCCATCTGGTTTGATCAACGCAGCGATTTCTTTGCTGGCGCACGTAGGACAAACGGAAACTGCAAGCACCATGAAAAATGCCTGGCTCAAGACACTGGAAGATGGATATCATACCGCAGACATCTACCGAGAAGGAACAAGCTTGAGAAAGGCAGGTACGCAGGAATTCGCAGATCAGATTATTGCTAATCTTGGTAAATTCCCTGAAACACTAGCGAAAAGTGAATTACACAATGGCAGCGGAGAAATCTCCATTCCGAACTACGAACGCACATATCAAACAAAAGAATTAGTCGGAATTGATGTATTCCTTGATTGGCATAGCGATAACGCGCAAAAGCTGGGGGATGCTCTTATCAAGCTGAAAATTGAGGGGATCAAATTAAAAATGATTACCAACCGAGGTGTGAAAGTATACCCTGAGGGGCTCAAAGAAACATATTGTACAGATCATTGGCGTTGCCGATTCGTTGGAACAGATAGAGACAAGCCGATGTACGCGAATGTTGACTTCGAACAAGTGTTGGCACTCCAAGCAAAATTGCACCAGTTTGGTTTCGACGTTATCAAAACAGAAAATTTATACGAATTCGATGGGAAGCGAGGGTTCTCGTTGGGTCAAGGTGAATAAATCACAGTTCTTATTGAACTCACCAAAAAGCGCGCAAAAGAGAAGTTTTGCGCGCTTTTGTATTTTCAGGATTTCGCTAAACGATGAAGGTCCAGCAAAATACTATCCATATCTATTTCTTGTTTTTCACATGTTTCTCCAACCATTGATCTTGCTCCCACAACAAGTGAAGAATGCTCTCTTTTGAGCGGTAACCATGGCTTTCTTTTGGCAAAATCACCAAACGCACTGTAGCTCCTAAACCTTTCAGAGCATTGAAGTAACGCTCACTTTGCATCGGATAAGTTCCCGAATTGTTGTCCGCTTCTCCGTGTACCAGCAACAAAGGCTGATTCATCTTTTCCGAATGCATGAATGGAGACATATCATAGTACACCTCAGGAGCTTCCCAATAATTTCGCTGTTCGCTTTGGAAACCGAAAGGCGTTAATGTTCTGTTGTACGCACCACTTCTCGCAATTCCAGCAGCGAATAAATTGGAATGTGTTAACAGGTTCGCCACCATGAATGCGCCATAACTATGACCTCCAACAGCTACTCTCTCGCGATCAATGTATCCTAATTCGTCTACTGCATCGATCGCAGCCTTGGCATTGGACACTAATTGCTCTCTGAAGGAATCATTTGGTTCTTCCTCTCCTTCTCCCACAATTGGAAAAGAAGCATCATCCAATACTGCATATCCTCGCGTTACCCAATAGATCATTGAACCGTAATATGGATAGGTGAACTCATTTGGATTTTTGGTGTTTTGACCTGCACTCGATTTGTCCTTGAACTCCGTTGGATACGCCCACATGATCATCGTCATTTTTTCCTTTTTCTCCATGTCATAGCCAACTGGTAAATACAAGGTTCCTGATAGCTCTAATCCATCCGCACGTTTGTAATTGATCACCTCTTTGTGCACATTCTGAATGCTTTTGAATGGGTTTTCAAAATCAGTGATCTGTGCAAGCTTCTTATTCTTCGCATTTCTGAAGTAGTAATTCGGATACTCTTTCGGTGATTCGATGCGTACCAATAACTCTCGCGTCTTTGGATCATAGTTACTGATATCTTCAATCTTATCTGTGTAAGTAGATTGATACATGCGACTCGTTTTACGCGTTTTCAAGTTCAACTGATCCACAAACGGGAACTGACCTTCTTTTGTAAATCCGTCACCAATTAAGAAGGCTTGTCCCTTTACGATGCTGAGCACCCAGCTTCCCATTTCGTTTCTTTCGCTTACGAAAACTCCTGGCTCACTGTATCTATCTTGATAGTTTCTATCAAATAGTACAACCGGTTTCTGCGAGGCATCCGAAGGGTTAAAAATGTACGACTTGGTATTTCTCGTGTCCCACCAGTAATCGTGTGCAATAGCAATATTGTCACCCCCCCACTCTATTTGATACGCTCTGTTCATTGTTTTCACGATGCTCTTTCCATCCGTGTTAAATGGAGCTTCGACTTGAAAAATCTCATCGCGATACTTAGCTTCATTTTCAGGATCTCCTCCGTCCAATGCCACGGTGTAGGTCAAACTTGCAGGTTTATCGCTTCTCCATCTAAAGTCTCGTTTACCGGTTCTTACCGCCATAAATCCTTGAGGAAGGTCTTCAATTAATGGAACCTCCAATACCGTTTGAACCATTTTACCTTCTTTGGTGTAAATGGTTGTTTTGGATGGGAATCTTCTGTACGGTACGAGGTATGAAAACGGTTTTTCGACAGTCACAACAAGTACGTAGTTTCCATCAGGAGAGAAGTTAATTGATGTGTAAAGATTGCTTCCTAACCACTGCTCTTTCGCTCCTTCAAGCGATACTTTGAATAATTCAGACGAAGCCAATTGTTCGAAATTGTGTTCGTCATTTTCATTCTTTAGCAAATCCTGATACGTTCTGTTTTGAGCCTTTTTTCCATCATTTACCGAAATCGTTGGTCCAGTTGGTACTGCTGTTTTTGTATCAATCAATGGCTTTCTATCTTTCGAAACCATTTTTACCAATAAAGATTTTCCATCTTCAAACCAATTAATCACATTCCCAACATTCGCATTTAGGTTAGCATCTGTGAGTTTTGTTACAGTAGCAGATTCAATATCGAGCACCCATAGTTCCACCCCATCCGAAGTGGTATTGGTTAGTGCCATTTTACTTTCATCTGGTGACCAACGGAAGTTCGCTAGTTTCTGATTTTGGGGTAAGCCTTTTACCTGAATGATTTCTGGATTTTTTTCTCCGAGCCTTTTGATTTTGACATTATTGGCATAAGTAACCCGGCTCCCGATATTCGTTTTAGGATCAATTCGTAATCCTCCCAAACGCAATTCCTCCTTCGATAATTCTTCAATCGACTTGTATGAATCGCTATACAACAAAATCATGTTCTCTTTATCCGTATCCAGTAACACACTTGGTGCTCTTGGAACATCTACGAGTTCCATAATTTCCTTTGGAGGTGTTTGATACGTTGAATTGTCCTGAGAATAGCTAAGAGTTGACACCAGAAAAAAGGTGAGTAGAGCAAGATATTTCATACTGCTGAATTGTTGTTTTTGATTCGGTTTTAGGTTATACTTTCGTACTAACTCTCGAAGATAACATTTTTACAGCATGCCACGTTCACAGTAATGTGCGCTTGATCAATTTCTTTTAACACACATACTCCACGTTTAGCGGGAAACAAACGATTTCGCAATCCCATCAACCACAAGATGTGAAGAACTGACAACCTGAGTTCGATCGTTTGGAATCAGTTTTTCACAATTAGAATTAATCTATCACTGCGTTGATCTTTTCCCACATTTCATCATGGAAGGTAATTGGAACGAGTGAAGCATCTGGAGCCTCCCCCATTCGAATCACTACAAGATTCTTGCTTGGAATTACTTCGACAAATTGTCCATTTTTTCCCATACCTGCAAATAAGTCGCTCGGAGCGTTTTCTGCCAAACACGTATTAAACGAATTTGGGAGACTTGGATAAATAATCGACTGGTGTCCGTTCAACCACCACAAATACCCATACGAAGGATTTAAGGTTTGAGAAGTACTGACCATTTGATTGTAGTACTGGACATCAGAAAGCACCTCCGTATTTTCCCATCTTCCTTTATTTAACATCAATAATCCGAATCGCGCCATATCACGTGCTGTGCTCCAGTACACATTGTTGTATCCTGTCGATAGCCATTGACCATTCATTCCAATTTTGGATTCAATTTTCTGGTCGGTGTAATCGTTGTAATCCACTCCAGTGGCATTTTCTACTACATCTCTGAGCAAGGTATATGCTGCGTTGTGGTAAAACCATTGCTGACCTGCATCTGTTTTATAGCTTAGACATGATGGAAGCGTACAATCTACATCTGGAACATCGTATTCCAAACCTGTGGACATAGTCAATTGATGTTTTACGGTAATCAGTTGCTCCTTTTCGGTTGGCATGCTTGTCCATCCATTTCCTAAATAACTGGAAGTGGAATTATCGATGGACAATTGCCCTTCATATTGAGCAATCCCGACCAAGGTTGCGGTAATCGTTTTTCCTGCAGAAGCCCAGTACCATGCAGCATCTTTATCAAAAGGAGCTGTACCCAAAGCGTTGTCCCCGAAGTATTCTTCAATGACAATTTTTCCATCTTTCAATACAATAAAGGCTCTTGTATTGTTGTTATCCAAATAGGTCAATAAGTTATTGATTTCGGACGTATTCCACCCCAATTCATTCGGAGAAGTACTCTCCCAAACATCTGAATTCACCTCTGGGAAATACACTGTTGGTTCTGTTGGAGAGGGTTCAATGTTCTCTTCTTCTTTGTTACATGAGAAGAGTACACATGGCAGAATTAGTAGGAGCGCGTATTTCATAATTGTTCGATTTAGTCCTTAGACTGTTCAAAGAAGAATTGGTTTAATCAACCAGAAAAAGAATTACTGTTTTATTCTCATCACACACTCGCGTGATCCATCACTACAGACATAAATGAGCGGAGTATTCGGTTTGAATTCCGTTTTGCGCCCCATGAAATCTACGATCATCACGAGCTCTTTTGACAGATTACTTAGCTCTTCAATACTGGCATCTGGGCAAGGCTCATTTTGATTCCCAACAATCGTTACCTGATTGAATCCAGTAGACACCCGCGAAGATAAGTATTCGGTGATTCCTTGAGTAACGTGGGCTCCATATCCATTATTCAAAGCATCGGAAAAATCAGCATATTGAAATCCGTAATCCATTGTATAATAGGCGTCCGTTTGAACTGATGCATCAACCTCATTTTGCTTTTGCTGAAGCGCCAAAAGCGTATTGGGATCATCAAAGTAATTCAATAGTTCATCTAAATCCTGATTGAATTGATCCCTATAATACGGGTAAGACAATAAACGATCGGTTAAAGGCCTATTCGAATTTTGCCAGTTATTTATGGAACGTGTGGACCAGTTTATACCGAACCAATCGATACCGAAGGTATTGTCCATGTCATATTCGATGAATACAAACTTTCCGTCGGAAGGTTTCTGGTACAGATAAAAATTATTCTTGTTGTAGGAATGCCCGTCCCAATGCCCGATAAGTACTTCTGCAGCTAAGGTTTTCAAGTACAAATCTACCTCGAAATTTTCTTCAATAAAGCAAGGAAACTCCGCATCGCTCATGTTATTTAAGTCATCGAGAAATTGAATCAATCCAGAATAATCGTTTTGCAGTTCATTCGTCTTTAATTCGTAGGTACTGGAGTACGCCGCAGGATTGTTTCCAGAGTAAGTCAGGTCAGATCCCCAAAAACACTTGTAGAGGTTTCCTCCGTCATCATTGACAAATCGTTTTTGAAGAAACTCATCGTCGATGTGCTCAACGTTCAAATACAATCCTCTGTAATCTCCATTGATGAATAGTTTCACAAAACTAACGCGCGAACAAATGAGTCCGTTGTCGCTCAGTGTTTTCAGACTCAACCAATAGCGCAGTTCCGATGGGTCATTGTGCTGCCCGATCAAGTTCATCTTTTCAATTCCCTTAAACTTCTGCCCTGTCTCATACTCGTTAAAGGAAACTTTGAAGGATTTCTTGTTAGCATCTCTTGAGGTATTTCCTCTCACCCGAAAACCAACCAACGCAATTGTATCTGAAAATGATGGAGAATTGTAATAGAAGGTTGCTGGAAAGTGATGATCGCTGTACAGGCTATCACCGAGTATGGTAGTTAAATCATTTGGGGCGATGATTATGCGTACTTCGGCTACTTCATTTTGCAGGAATGCCTCGTTGTTTGGTGGTTGAACAAAGACTTGTCCGTTTGCCAACAGAGCAAGGTGTATCAGAACAAGAAGAGCTAGATATTTCATCACCGTTGTGTAAAGTAACGTTCGGAAAGCATTGTTTCCGTCTTTTTGACACTAAGGTAGCGAATTTTGAGTGTTAATACAATGTAGGATCCGAATTTGACTGTTTGAAACGACTCTATGCCGCGTGTTTTAATCCTTCGAATGTTTTGTTTGATTTACTGTTGGAAGGCTCTTTCCTAAATGGGCACGCGCATTTCACTCACACCCTTTAGCGAAAGAGCAGACTATACTCTCTCAAGGTAATCAATGAATCCATGATCATATCATCGTATTCGTCCGATGCTTCGAATAACTCAAAGGATGAAGCGTAGTTCGTTATTTTTTTGTCAGAGAATCGTAGCATTTTATATTTCTTACTCCCTTTATCTCCAGTTTCAGCAATCAACACTTCCGCATTAAATGTGAACTTCTTGATGTCGCCAAGATAGATTTGATCAATGCCCTTTTGTGAACCTGAAATGTTTTCGGCCAAACGCTCGTCACAAATAAATCCGTCGTCTTGAGAATCAATGCTATTCAACGAATATGGAAACACGAGCGGCCAGCGATACCAATCTCTGAACCCGAAATGAGTCAGATAGTCACCAGGGATTTCATCACCTACCCTAGACAAATCCAAGATGACATTTTTCAAGGAATCATGCAGGGCTGGGTCTATTTTATTTGTGTTCAACGAGGATTTTGAGTGGTCATTCAAGCTACCGTTACATGAGAGAAGTAAGAATCCGAGAGCGAGGAACAGGACGTTATGTTTCATTGTGTTTTTAGCTTATATCGTCTTCTATCAAACTCGTCGGTCATTTCATCTTGTGAATAGACTTTAATTACCTCGGCTTTATTTAATTCTACCAGCTGATCTAAATCAGATTGTGTTAAATCATTAAATGACAGGTTCACACTTTTATCCGCTATTTCAACAAACCAAGGATACCACATTAGCCCCCACATCTCCCAATAATACTCGAATTCAAAACAATCCAGTTCGGTACATTTTTCGAGTAGTTCGATGTATATCCCTTCAACCCTATCTTTCCTTAATTCTTTCAAAATATACCTTCGCGTACCTACAGAATTCTGTTTGACCGTCGATTAATACACGTGACTATCGATAGTATTTCCAATATTATAGCTTTCCCTAAAACCTTGCAGAACTACCTTGATATTCTTCTCTTTTGATCCATTTTCATAGAAATCTTTTATCAGTTCTAATACATCATAATCTATGTAAACTGTGTTTTCGGCGTTAATGATCACCTTAGAGTTTTCGGGCAAATGTGCTAAAGTTTGTTTGATAGCGGCTTTGTTCAAAAAGGAAACTTCCTGAGCTAAATCTATATGAATGTCTTCCCCCTTTTTATGCTTTTCTTTTTTGAAGAAATAGGCCAATTTCATATTTCCGCGAAGGATAGCGATAGAACTTACTGCCAGACCAATACCGACCCCTTTCAATAAATCCAAACTTACTACTCCAACGGTAGTTATCACGAAAGGAATGAAATGATATTTCCCGATCTCCCACATTTTTCTAAATACCTTCGGACTCGCCAATTTGAATCCTATCATCAGTAATATGCCTGCCAGACTCGCATTTGGTATTTTATTTAACAGCGTCGGAATTAGAACTACGGTTAGTAACAAAAGAAAACCATGGAATACTGCTGAGAACTTGGTTCTTGCCCCGGCATCTATGTTAGCTGTGGTTCTTACAATTACAGAAGTCATAGGCAATCCACCTATCAAACTAGACAGTATATTCCCCACTCCCTGGGCTTTCAGCTCGGTATTACCGTTCGAATAACGCTTGTAAGGATCCAATCGATCACCGGCTTCTATTGTCAAGAGGGTGGCAATACTTGCAACCGCAGCAATGGTGAGAGCTGTAATCCAAATTTCTGGATTTGATATAGCCGTAAAATCAGGGAATGAAAACTGTCCGATAAATTCTTTTGCAGAACTGGGAACGGGCAATTTAACCAAATGGTCTCCAGATATGTGAAGGTTGGGACTAAAAACACGGAATAGTTCATTTAAAACAACTCCCACAATCACTGCTACTAATGCACCCGGAAGCAGCTTAATTTTTTTCAGAAAAGGAACTTTTGTGAAGGCGATTAAAATACCGATTGAAACAAGCGTTACAATAATAACTCCTGTGTGGGCAAAGTTGAATGCATGAAGAATTTCGTTCAGGTATCCGTCATCCATGTTATCGGTTAAGCTGTAATTAAAAAAATCACCTTCGTGCTCTTTATCGTAACCAATGGCATGGGGTATTTGCTTGAAAATAATGATCAGCCCAATTCCGGTTAACATTCCTTGAATTACTCCAGATGGAATATAGTTTGAAAACGTTCCTGCTTTCGCAAAGCCCAGTATTAATTGGAACAATCCCGCTAGAACACCCGCCAATAGGAAGGCTTCAAAACCTAAATCTTGAATGGCTACGATGACTATGGCAATTAAGCTAGCTGCTGGACCAGAAACACTTACATGAGAACCACTCAGATAACCTACTACTAACCCACCTATGATACCGGTTATAATACCAGAAAATGCCGAACTACCAGAAGCTGCTGCAATCCCTAAACAAAGAGGTAAAGCAACTAAGAATACTACAATACCAGATAGGGTATCCGTTTTAAAAGAAGAGAATAAGGGATTTTTTTTACTCACAGGTTGGCGCGTTTATAGTTTAAGAATCTTCTCGTAAAATATTTAAATAAGAGGCATAAGATAAAAAATTCAATGCTAAAAATCCTCAATTAATTCGGTTGAAACCGTTCTGGGTTGATTTATGCGGTTTTTAGTTTGATGTTGTGACGGTTTGGAGATCGGCAACTTACACCTGATTAGCGATTGTTTTTCATTTTTTGAAAAGGCAATAAATTTTCGTCTCAGTCCCTGCGCAATCAATGGTGATATTACTCTTTACTTTATTTGATTCTGATGATAAAAGGTAGAATCGACATTTCGATAATTCACTCTTTTTCTCGTTAGAATGGAGTTTGATTTTGTTTTTTCTTATTTCATATTCTCCTTTTTCAAGAACTGTTCCATCCGATTCACCCCATGCTGACCAATGAATGTATTCATACGAAGAATCGTTGTGTAGTTGTAAATACCATCCATTGTCAGGCAACACTCTGATGAGAAATTTCAATTCAAACGTTTCATTATTGATAATGTCCGATTCGGAAAGCAGTTCATTGAAGGATTTGAAGCTGCTCGTTGTCGCTTCGTCGTTATCAGTATTCGTTTGACTTAGACAAGTGAACGACAAGAGAAAGAGAGTCAGTGTGATGATCGTTTGTTTCATTTGATGCTTGGTGCGGTTATTTCTTAGAAATGCTCATCTCCTCTCGAAAAATGAGAACTTTATATAAAAAGTACAAGCTAAACAAAATCCTGTCTTTAACGCGTTTCTTTCAAAAAAGAACCCCGAGTTTTGATGATTCAAAAACTCAGGGCTACACAATCTTAGATTCTGTTATTTACCTCTCTGCAACCGCTACCCAACTTACGAAATAGTTAGATGCAGCGTTCCCGCTCACTAACTCGAAATATTCATTCGTAACTTTAGTTAAGGTCTCTATTGATCCAACTCCTGAATTAGCATCATCCCACCAAGGAGACAAAGATACAGTCGGTGGTGTGTCGAAACGCTCAAGAAAGTATACTCTTAATTTTCCGGATGCTGTTTTGTTTACGATGTTCGCGTCAACCCGTAAATCGTCTCCATATCGCATCCCTGGCTCGAGAGTCAGGTAGTTTGTGAAGTAGTTTACTGCGGAATTTCCACTCACAACTTTTGCCTCACTCGCGCCTGAATCATCAAGCGTATCAATATTACCTACAGGTCCAGTTGAACCATTCCAAAAGGATGTAAGTAAGGTTACAGGATCACTGGTGTTAAATGGTGGACGGTATTCAAAACCAACAGATGGTCCCGTTTTCTGAACGCTACCCGCTTGCGCATGAGCATCAATTAACTTTGTGTCCCCTGAGCTAGCAGACAAAACGTTCACAAAATAGTTCGTAGCTGCATTTCTGCTTACGATTTTGCATCCTGTTTTTGTGATTTCAGTTACGGTAGGAATAGATCCTACGTGACTACCGCTTCCTTCCCAATAAGGCGTCAAAATAACAACGGGAATTTCGTCGTACGGTTGATCGAAAATAACGTCCAAGGCACCTGATGCTGCTTTTTGAACTGTCTTTACTTGGATATTTGTGTATCCTGCTACATTACTTGTCATAATACTGTGTTTTTAATGGTTAAAAAAAGCTCTCATATATGATATATGATGGTGCAAGTTGCAGCTAAATAGATCCCGAAGAAAGAGTGTTTTCCATTGTTTTATGAATTCAAGTGTTTTTACCTAGTTAGAATTTCATGTGAAAAATATGTGAATGTAGCGGTTGTTTGATTGATCGTTCTGATAAAATTTAGGTCAGATATATTTTTAGTGTGGTTTTTCCATTGGCCACAACTCTCCCCACATTCCCAAATTCACCAAACAAAAAAGTCCGCTATCTCTCGATAACGGACTTTCAATATGATAATAAGATACCTCTTACTGATTCTGTGCTCCTGCCAATTCAACAAACTCGTCGTATGACACTTCTTTATCTTTCAACTTCACTGTTTCTTTGAAGTAAGACGTCAATTTTCGCTCAGCCAACATGTCGTAAACACGATTTGCTTCTTCGCGATTCTGCAACACTTCCACCGCTGATTTCGTCAACTCTGCATCCTCAGGAGCAGGCATTCCATATTGCGCGTAGTTGCTAGCCAACAAACCTTTTGTGTATTCGATCACTTCTTCGTTCTCCAATTTGATATCGTTCGTTTTGAAGATATTTCCTTGGATCAATTGCCATTTCAAGCTTTTCGCGTAGTTTTCGTAATCCGCTTCAATTTGCTCCATCGAGATTTCTTTCTCGTTAGACATCTTAATCCAACGCTTCAAGAATGCATCTGGAAGATCGATGTTCGTGTTTTCCAACAATGAGTTGTAAACTGACTGCGTCAACATACGGTCTGAATCGTTTACGAACATTCCACCCAAATCAGCTTCAACGCGAGCACGCATATCATCTTCAGATTTAACGCTTCCTGGTCCGAACAACTTATCAAACAATTCCTCATTCAATTCAGCCAGTTCCATTCCTTTGATCTCAGTGATCGTCAGTTGGAATTTATCCGAAAGTCCTCCTAACTCTTCCTCGCTCACACCCAACATAGCTGCCGTGTCTTTTCCTCCGCGAGAAACATCTAGTGGATTTACAATCGTTTTGTAACCTACTTCTTGTCCTGTCAGTTCTTTCTTTACTTTCTTGTCTTCAACGAATTCCATTGAAACCGTTGACGAATGCAAAATTCCACCTTCTTTGATCGAATCATCTTCGTTCAACTCAACAAATTGTGACATTACTAAATCGCTGTCTGCCACTTTTTCGCTTGAAACCAACTTTCCGTAACGGCGACGTAAATCATCAATTTGCTTGTTGATCAATTTCTCGTCTACTTTCACCTTTACGTAATCGAACTTGTTCTTTCCGCTCAACTTCACGTCCACTGCTGGTGCCAAACCGATTTCGTAGGCAAATGTGAAGTCTGAAGGATTTTGGAAGTCACCTTCTACTTCGTGATCTTCTTTTGGGATAGGATTTCCTAAAATCTCTACCTCATTTTCTGAAAGATATTTCTGAAGTGACTCATTCACAACGCGGTTCAATTCTTCAGCCAACACAGAACTTCCGTATTGCTTTTGAATCAACCCCATTGGAACCATACCTGGACGGAATCCTGGCATGTTCACTTTCTTACGGTAGTCTTTAAGCGTTTTACTTACCTTTTCCTGGTAATCTTCAGGCTTTACTTCTACCTTCAGTACTGCGTTCAACGCATCAATGTCTTCGCGAACTACATTCATTTCTCTTACTTTTTCTTTACAAACAAAAAATGGTATAAGACAACTTATACCATTTCAATTTTCGTGCGGATGGAGGGACTCGAACCCACACACCTCGCGGCACTAGATCCTAAGTCTAGCGTGTCTACCAATTTCACCACATCCGCATTGCTCATTCAGCGACTCGTTTGTCTTAGAGCTTACTTTATTCCATTCAAAATGGGATGCAAAGATATGAAGATTTTCGAAAAATGTGAACACTTTGAAAAAAAATCATCGAATTTTCACAATTCTTTTTGAAGCCTTTGAGTTTGATTTGGCTTCGTCACTCACTAAACCATGAGAAACTATCCTACTTCTTGCCTTTTGATAAAAGAATGGAGCACGGCATTTTGAACCCTACTTCAATCAATAAATAGTTTCTTCTGATTTCCTCCGTGTTGATGTTGCTATATACAAACGATTGTTCAACAACACCTGTACTTGTTTCAATCTGGGAACTATACTTCTGGACGTAAAGAATTCGATCCACACTCTTAGTTAAATCCATCGTATAAACGACTCCCAAAGAAAACGTACCAATATTGTTAATCTCCTTCTCGATTCCTACCCCTATTCTTCCACCGAAGGAGCCCAGATACTTTTCACTTGTCTTGTTGAACCGATTGTAAACGTAATGATCATCTATGACTGTAGTAGTGTTGTATTCACTAACAGCATTGTACTCACGGTCTTCACTATCAAAGAAAAATGGATTATACGAAAAACCGAGATGAGGAATTACACTCCAACTTCGTTTTGTATCCAGAAAGAACTGCTTCTTAGCTCCGATATAAAAAATTCGATCTTTAAGCACTCCACCGAGAGCTCCACTAGATCCGATAATAAAACCTTGTGGATAATTGATGCTGTTTCTAGTGGCAGACTGAGATAAACGATATCCAAAAGAAAGTCCGAAATCTTTTGGGAACCAAATGTCAAATCCTAAACCATACGAAACGCCATCTTTTAGTTCAAAACTATAGGTGCCGTCACTGTAATTGTTATTGTTCCCGTTGATCGTTACTCCTCCAAGAACTTCCATGTCCATGCTTACCTGACTACTAGCAATTGTTGGTAAAAGGAGCAAAATGGTACATAGTAAGTGGATTAGATTCTTTTTCATTGTGTGTATTCTTTGGTAGTTAAAATTCACGAAACTTTCGCGAACAATATACCAAATTGTCCTTGCTCTACTATCCCCTTTACAGGTGATGGCTTGATCTTTCTACACCAATTGAAATGCTGTCTTGAGTTTTCTCGTCATGTACAAGTGGGCAACTGAAGTCAGTAGTTTTCTTTAATCGTTGAAAAAACCAAAAAATGTGAATAAGTCTTTTTTTGGTTTGAATGAATTCGCGGGAAAACCATGTATCTTTGTACTCGCATTAGAAAGTATTATGGTGACAATCAACCCATCAGAAATTCCGGTACCAAAACTCCATCATTATTTGTTGGGATCCGTTGGACCACGACCTATTGCATTTGCGTCAACTGTTGATGCAGATGGAAACGATAATTTAGCACCATTCAGTTTTTTCAATGTTTTTAGTGCGAACCCTCCGATCATGATTTTTTCTCCTGCACGAAGCGGAAGAACAAATACGACAAAAGACACCTACAACAATGTCAAGGTGGTTCCTGAAGTCGTGATCAATGTGGTTAACTACGACATCGTTCAACAAATGAGTCTGGCAAGTTCGCCTTTCGCATCAGATATTAGCGAATTCGAAAAAGCAGGTTTTACAGCATTGGAATCAGAAACGATTCAGCCGAAACGCGTTGCGGAATCACCGGTACAATTCGAATGCAAAGTGATCGAAGTAAAAGAATTAGGAGATCAAGGCGGAGCTGGAAATCTCGTTATTTGCGAAGTGCAACGCATTCACCTGAAGGAGGAAATTCTGAACGAAAGCGGAATGGTCGATCAACACAAGATTGATCTCGTTTCACGAATGGGAGGAAATTGGTACTGTCGCGCAGATGAAGCGTCGATGTTTGAAATCACCAAACCCATTACAACCGTTGGAATTGGTTTTGATGGTTTACCTGAAGATATTCGATCGAGTGAAATCCTGACAGGAAACAATCTTGGGCAACTCGCGGGAATCGAAGAAACCCCAAACGAAACAGATGTGAACGAATACAAATTACTGGAATTGAGTGATTTATTCGTTTCTTTGGAAGATGAGCCGAGCACGTTGGAGGTAGAACTTCACAAGCGCGCTCAACAATTATTAGAAGAGAATAAACTGGACGAAGCATGGATGACATTGCTGGCGTTCAACAATGGATAGCAAAAACAAATACAACAATTACATTATTATGTACAAACTAACAGGAGGCGTAAAAGTCATTAAAGATACCGTTCAGGTGACTGAGAAATTCGCGAAGAGAGAGTTCGTTATTAACGATGCATCAAGCATGTACCCACAGGACATCATTTTTCAAGCAGTACAGGACAAGTGCTCTATGCTCGATGGAATTAACGAAGGTGAGCAGGTAGAAGTTTCCTTTAACTTGCGTGGACGTGAGTG
>JBGCDF010000374.1:0-5925 GCA_045105095.1 Crocinitomicaceae bacterium
TGGGTTGGTTCAAAATCACAAAGCGAAGATTCGGTGAAGGGCGACGCATTTTCTTGATGGCGCCCTTGCATCATCATTATCAGAAAAAAGGATTGCATGAAGCGAAGATTGTAGCGCGCTTCTGGATTGTAGGAATTCTCCTCGCAGTATTCACGATTGTAACATTGAAATTGAGATAGTGTCAACATTAAAACGACATATCACAATTTTGGGCGCTGGCGAAAGCGGTGTTGGAGCAGCTATTCTGGCAAAGAAGCAGGGATGGGAAGTATTTGTTTCTGATTTCGGGACAGTAAAGCCAAGTTTCACAAAGGATTTGAATGATCTCGGTGTGAAATGGGAGCAAGGTCAACACTCGATGGATGAGGTGTTGAAAGCTGATTTGGTGATTAAATCTCCAGGTATTCCTGATACGGTTCCTGTAATCAAGGCGATCAAAGAGAAAGGAATCAAAGTGATTTCTGAAATTGAATTTGCTGGATACTACTCCGATGCGAAAACGATCTGCATCACAGGGAGTAATGGAAAAACAACGACGGCAATGATGACGTATCACATCTTGAAAAAAGGAGGGGTGAATGTTGGTCTTGCAGGGAATATAGGTGAAAGCTACGCGAAACAGGTGGCGGATGATGAAATTAACTACGATTGGTATGTCCTCGAATTGAGTTCGTTCCAATTGGACGATATGCACGAGTTCAAAGCAGACATCGCCATGTTGATGAATATCACGCCTGATCACCTCGATCGCTACGAATACAAGATGGAGAATTACGCTGCGGCGAAGTTTCGAATCATTCAAAATCAAACGAAAGCAGATTGGTTCATCTACAATGCAGATGATCCGATCATAACAGACATCATAAATAAACAAACGCCCGCTGCAAAACAGGCTCCCTTCTCTTTAAAAAAGGAAATCGAGCTCGGCGGATACGCAAATAGCAAACAACTCACAATAAACATAAACGATCAACTAACAATGGGAATTCACGAATTAGCTTTGAAGGGTAAGCACAACACCCAAAACTCATTGGCATCAGGAATCGCCTCTCGTATCTTAGAAATCCGCAAGGAATCTGTTCGAGAGAGCTTATCTGATTTTGTCAATGTAGAACACAGACTTGAGTTTGTGGCAAAAGTGCACGGAATAGAATTTATCAATGACTCAAAAGCGACGAACGTCAATTCGACATGGTTTGCGCTGGAATCTATGGAGAAGCCAACGGTATGGATCGTCGGTGGAGTGGACAAAGGAAATGATTACTCTGAGCTTGATGCACTTATTGCTGATAAAGTAAAGGCAATCATCTGTCTGGGAAAAGATAACGCGAAAATCCTTCAAGCCTTCGAAGGTAAAGTCGAAACAATCGTTGAAGCGAGCTCTGCAGTTGAAGCAGTGGCTTGGGGATATCGTTTGGCGAAAAAGGACGAGACAGTATTGTTGTCGCCAGCATGTGCCAGCTTCGATTTATTCGAAAATTATGAGGAAAGGGGAAATGAGTTCAAGAAAGCCGTAAAACTATTATAGTATGAAACAAGTAGAGCAGTCAATCGCAGAACAACTAAAACAAGCACGTAAAGCTGGTTTAGAAGAAGTGAAAACCAACCAGGCACTTTGTCCTCACGGGAAAGTCGCCGGCATGGATGTGTTTTCTTGGGTGAATCCAGATATGGAAGCGCTTAACTCGATGATTGCCTCTATGCCGTACAAAGTGATTTGGGCTGCTACAACACAGCAAGCGAGAAAATTGTGGGAGTTGAATGGAGGTGGACTGAAGTCCATTGAGACGCTTGTGGTGTACAACTCAGGGCAGGTACACACCGAAAAGTGGTTCTCATCATTTGAAAATGTCTTGTGTGTAAAGGGTGCCGATCACGCATTAATGATGGTAGATAAAGTTAGAAAGGAGCAAAGAGCCTTCATTTGGACCTTGCCTCAAGATAACTGGACAGAAATAAAAACAGAGTTGGAAAACCACCTTGAAACGTGGAAATAATACATGAATAAAGTACTGGAATATCTAAAAGGAGATGGGGTCATTTGGGTGATCACATTAATACTGATGGCATTTTCATTGGTAACAGTCTACAGCTTTGTCCCGATTTTGGTGAAAGTTGAGGGTGGAACGCCTTTCAAGTACTTGTTCAAACATTTGGTCTATGTAGCAATTGGTCTGGGTGTGATGTTTTGGGTGCACAGGAAAGATCCACGTTATGTTTCTCTATTGTCCAAATTTGGATTTTACCTTGCTGTCGCTATTCTATTATTTACGCTTTTCTTTACGGAGGGGGTGAATCAAGCGAATCGTTGGGTGAAAGTGCCGTTTATCGGATTGACTTTCCAAGCTTCTGATTTTGCGCGTCTTGCATTGATCGTTTATGTGTCGAGATTGCTCGTGAAAAAGAAAGACGTACTAGCGAATTGGAAAGAAGGATTTCTCCCTTTGATACTACCCATTGTTATCATTTGTGGATTGATCGTAAAAGACAATTTCTCCACCGCTGCAATTATATTTGCTGTGAGTTTGGCTTTGCTGTTTTTAGGACGAGTTCCTTTTAGTAGAATTGGAGCGTTAATTGGCGGTGGAGTGTTGGCTTTGGCAATGTTGATTTTGGTACAGAAGGCGGCGCCTGAATTGAAATTACTCCCTCGTTTGACAACCTGGGAAAATCGTTTGTTCAATCATGTTGAAGACAGAGAGAATGTAATCGAGAATGCTCAAGTGGCCAATGCTCAATTGGCAATCTATGAAGGTGGACCCTTACTTGGTCGTGGTCCTGGAAAGGGAAAATTGAAAGGCTTCATACCAGAAGCATATGCTGATTTTTACTTTGCGAGTTTCGTGGAGGAATTTGGGCTTATTTCCGCAGTAATTCTCATACTCCTCTACCTGATATTGCTCTATCGAATAATGCGCATAGGCCTCAATTCAAAAGATATTTTTCAGACCTACGTCTGCATCGGAATCGGAATGCTGATCATGAGTCAGGCTACCGTAAACATGATGGTCTGCACAGGAATTTTCCCAGTTACGGGTCAAAACATGCCGCTCCTCGCGATGGGAGGTTCAGCTATGATGATGACCTGTGTCAGCCTAGGAATAGTCCAAAGCATCGCCCGACAACAGGAGAAAGCCGAATCAAAATCAAAGAAATCAGAAAATAACCTTGAACCAAAACCCATACTCGCAACAGAATAACACGAAAAGTAGCCCTCGCTCTCGACTCCGCTCGATCATCGTAAGATGCTAACTGCGGACTGAGCGGAGCCGAAGTCCAAAATATAAAATCCAACAATCCAACAATCGGAAAATCCAACAAAATGATCAAAAAAGCAATAATTTCAGGAGGCGGTACAGGAGGACATATCTTCCCTGCAATCGCAATAGCCGATGAGATAAAACGTCGAAATCCCGATGCTGAGATATTGTTTGTTGGGGCGGAAGGAAAAATGGAAATGGAAAAAGTTCCAGCGGCAGGCTATGAAATCAAGGCCTTACCGATTGCTGGGTTTCAACGGAAGTTTGCCCTATCGAATTTTGCGCTCCCTTTTAAGATTGTCGGGAGTATGATTAAGGCGCGCAAAATCGTGAAGAAATTCAAGCCTGAAGTGACAGTTGGAGTTGGTGGGTATGCGAGTGGTCCTACAATCAAAGCTGCGACAATGCTCGGGGTGCCTTCAATGGTTCAAGAGCAGAACTCTTTCCCAGGGAAAACGAATAAAATTCTCTCTAAAAACGTTCAGACAATTTGCGTAGCATATGACGGGTTGGAAAGATTCTTTCCGAAGGATAAAATCGTAATTACAGGGAATCCAACGCGACGAGAAATGGTTTCCATTGAAGGGAAAGAAGCTGAAGGTTACCAATTCTACGGGTTCGACGCGAACAAAAAGACAGTTCTCATTATTGGTGGGAGTTTAGGCGCGCGAACATTGAATGAAAGTGTGATTGCCAACCTTGAAAAGTTGAAAGCGTCAGGTGTTCAGGTTTTGTGGCAGTGTGGGAAGTTGTATCACGATAGACTCAAGGAACAGTTGAAAGATACTGACTTGGGAGATGTTAAAATGGTCCAGTTCATCACGCGTATGGATTTGGCCTATGCGATAGCGGATGTAGTTATTTCTCGTGCGGGTGCAATCTCTATTTCAGAGTTGTGTCTAATCGCAAAGCCTACAGTCTTGGTTCCTTCACCAAACGTATCGGAAGATCATCAAACAAAGAACGCAATGGCCTTGGTTAATAAGGATGCGGCTGTTTTGGTAAAAGATGTCGAGGCGAAAGAGAAGATGATCGATGAAGTGCTGTCGCTTTTATCGGACGATAAGAAATGTAGTTCCCTGAAGAAAAATATTGCGTCACTCGGAAAGCCTGATGCTACTTCTTCTATTGTTGATGAATTAGAGAAATTGAAAAATTAAAAAAATCCGATGGCTGAGCGGAGCCGAAGTCGGAGGATAGAAAGAATATGAGTCAATCAGCGCAACATATCACTTCATTTGATAAGGTCTATCTCATCGGGATTGGTGGAATTGGAATGTCTGCACTTGCGCGGTACTTCAACCGAAAAGGGCTGGAAGTTGCTGGGTACGATAAGTCGAAATCACCATTGACCGAGTCATTAGAAGAAGAGGGAATCGATGTGCGATTGTTTGATTCTGGAACATTACCAGAATCGTTTCGAAATCCTGAAAAAACCTTGGTGATCTACACTCCAGCAATTCCTGAAGATATGGGTGAGTTGGTGTTTGTACGAAACAATGGATATACCGTCAAAAAACGGGCAGAAGTCCTTGGGATGATTACGCGAGATTCAAAAGCGCTGGGAGTAGCAGGTACGCACGGAAAGACAACAACAAGTACCATGTTGGCTCACATCCTTAATGAATCTGATCAAGGATGCAATGCATTTTTAGGTGGGATTGCAACGAATTTCAACTCGAATTTTGTTTCTCATCCAACTAGTGAATGGACGGTGGTGGAGGCTGATGAGTTTGATCGTTCTTTTTTGCAATTGACTCCTTTCGCATCCATTGTAACGTCTACGGACGCGGACCATCTGGATATCTATGGAGATAACAAAGAATTTCTTGAAGGGTTTAAATCATACATTAAGTTGATTAGTTCCGATGGAGTTGCTGTTCTTCACAAGGATGTTGAGCTAAAGGCAGAGAATGAAATTCGGTATGGTTTGAATGCAGATGTAGATTTTTCTGCCTCGAATCTCCGTGTTGAAGATGGCGCCTTTCTGATGGATGTAAAAACACCCGATGCAACTTGGAGCAGTGTCGAACTAGGGATTCCTGGGACGCATAATGCTGAGAATGCTTTGTCGTGTATTGCGCTGGGAAGTCAATTGGGGTTGTCAGAAGAAATCCTTCGTTCTGCGCTAAAGTCTTTCAAAGGCGTTAAGCGCAGATTTGAATATCACATTCGAAATGAGAATCAGGTGTACATTGATGACTATGCTCATCATCCAACGGAAATAAATGCTCTCCTCGATTCAGTGGATTTGATGTATCCGAATAGTAATGTAATTGGGGTGTTTCAGCCTCATCTCTTCACTAGAACCCGTGATTTCTTTGATGGATTCGCAAAAGCATTAAGTAGATTGGATGAAGTTGTGCTGTTGCCGATTTATCCTGCACGAGAGTTGCCGATTGATGGAATTACGAGCGAAGCGCTACTAGCCAAAGTGGATGCTCCATCCAAGTCTGTGCTCTCTCCAAATGAGGCAATTGACCATGTGTCAAATTGTAATCATGACATCATCCTAACAATTGGAGCAGGAGATATTGATAGAATTGTTTTACCACTTAAAGAAGGATTGGAAAATGAATAAGTGGATCAAAATAGCATTGTGGGGAATATTCACGATAGGAATCATCTTCTTGTTGACGATCGTTCGGACAATTCAAAATGAACG
>JBGCDF010000375.1:0-12482 GCA_045105095.1 Crocinitomicaceae bacterium
TTCATGCGGAAGTATGCTATTCCCTGTCGATTTTGACATTTTCTTCCCATTCAGTGTGAGCATGTTTCCGTGCATCCAGTAACGAACAGGTGACTTACCATTTGAAGCTGTTCCTTGTGCGATTTCACATTCGTGGTGTGGAAATTTCAAGTCCATTCCTCCTCCGTGAATATCAAATTGCTCGCCTAAGTATTTCGTACTCATTGCTGAACACTCAAGATGCCAACCCGGGAATCCTATTCCCCATGGAGAAGGCCATTTCATCAAATGTTCATCTGCGGCATTTTTCCATAGCGCGAAATCTAATGGCGCTCGTTTTTCATCTTGTCCGTCCAGTGCACGGGTGTTGGAGATCAAATCTTCAATCTTGCGACCAGAAAGCTCGCCGTACGGATGTGACTCGTTGTACTTCTGCACATCGAAATACACAGATCCATTCGATTCGTAGGCAAATCCATTTTTCACAATGGCTTCTACCATGCTGATCTGCTCGATGATATGTCCTGTTGCGGTTGGCTCAATATTCGGCGGAATTGAATTAAACTGCTCCATCACTGTGTGGAAATCAACCGTGTATTGTTGTACGATTTCCATCGGCTCAAGTTGTTCTA
Organism: Crocinitomicaceae bacterium; assembly: GCA_045105095.1. Taxonomy (GTDB): domain Bacteria; phylum Bacteroidota; class Bacteroidia; order Flavobacteriales_D; family Crocinitomicaceae; genus UBA4466. The sequence continues at coordinate 612 of JBGCDF010000375.1, forward strand.
AGCGGGCCTTTTTAGCAATTTTATCTTCACCTTCATCGGCGTCATCAACCAGGTGACCTACGTCCGTAATGTTTCGTACGTAGCGCACTTTATATCCAAGATGAGTCAAATATCTATATACCATGTCAAAGGAAATGAATGATCGACAATTCCCAAGGTGAACATTGCTGTAAACCGTTGGTCCACATACATACAATCCTACGAAACCTTCATTAATGGGTTTGAATTGCTCTTTCTTTCCTATCAGGGAGTTGTAGAGGTATAATTGATCACTGATTTCTGACATTCTATATTTGATTGATGTTTCGAACAAATATACTTTATTTCCCTACGAAACGAAGTCAAAACAGGGCTGAAAAGTGGAACTACTTAGATCGATTTTCCTAAAATATTAAATCACATATTTTTGATATTAGTTCTTTTCAGTAAGAACGGCTATTACTATAAATGAAAACTAACGCTATGCAGAACCTTGTTGCGAGGTCTCCTTAAGTGGTTATTTTCACACTTTGCTTACCCGCAAATTAGAACGTCCGGATCACACCGCACAGAAGTGCACGATTGATGCCCGCACACTATTTCTGAGTACGTATTCGGATACATTTCTTCAACGAAAAAGGACTTGCTATAAGTACTGTAGTAGCGGTCTTCGCCTTTTAATCGGTTGTAAGTGCTTCAGGAGTGGTAGTTCTAGTGGTAGTATGCTGTTAACTTACTTGAGAGAGATTAAAAGTTCGTTGTACTTCTCAAGAACGGCCAAGTACTTGTTTTTCCAATATTCGACTTCCTCCTTGTCATTCCCGAAAGATTGCGCTGGCTCATTCATCATTTGCTTGGCCATGCTTACTTTGTACGTTTTCAATTCTTTAATGTCTTCAGTAAAATCATGATGTATGATTTTACCAATTGACAAAATGTAATCAACTGGAACTGTTGGACTCTCGAATATTTGGTAAACCCACCTTCGGCTTTTACCCATTCTGTTTGCCAAGCGCGTAATGGAAAACCCACTTTCGCGCACAGCCTTTTCAATTATTTCACCCTTGTGTTGCATACTTTACAAAGGTCTGAAACTGGGTGTGAAATAAATATTGCGTATAAAATACAAAAATGCGCACATGGTATCTTATAAGTTACACTTAGTTCGCAATAGTGTTTCTTTGAATTTTCTTGATATTAATTGCATATTGGGAGTTTGGGAGTTGAATGCGAAAATACAAAATTTCGTAATCCCGTACTAAAGCTTGCGGATTTCCGCAATACCACTAGCGTTCAACCACACCTGAACTTTTCGTTTTAACTGAATTCTGGTGGATGTATTCAGCGAAGTATTTCCACTCATGTTTAGGACAGAAGTGCAACCTTTTTGATAACTTAAGGAGTTATCTACCACCGTGGTTCTCAGGTGGTTTAAGTAAAAATCGAGCATGTATTTCGTTGAATCTGAATTTAATTAAGCGTATTTCACAACTAAATGATGCTCTCACAACTTAGTAGAAGGATCAATACGCAACGAAAAAACTCATAAAATTCCCAGATATGAAGGCTCTTTTCTTCGTTCGATTTTCAGTTCAATTTTGGTGAAAATGAAAATATCGCACACAAGTGCGATATTTATGATAACGATACTATACAGTATCGTTTTTTACCTCAGTTATCCAGCACTATTTAGTGGAAATGAGTAGATCGTTGTACTTCTCCAATACCGTGAGGTATTTGTTCTTCCAATAATCTACTTCGTCCTTATCATCGCCAAAGGCGTGTTGTTGATCATTGGTGATTTGAGTCGCCAAGTTCATTTTGTAACTCTTCAATTCTTCAATCTCTTCGGTGAAGTCGTGGTGAATGATTTTACCAATAGCCAAAATGTAATCAACGGATACGCTTTGACTTTCGAAGATCTGGTATACCCACCTTCTACTTTTGCCCATTCTTTCGGATAATCGCGTTATGGAAAACCCACTTTCGCGCACAGCCTTCTCGATAATTTCACCTTTGTGTTGCATATGAACAAAGATCAGAACTAAAGTGTAAACTATATGTTTCGATTTTTTGCGCGTTTATGCGTCTTTATTATGCAATATTTCACAGTAATGCGACTCGATTGCCCGTTTTGTTTTTTGTAATCTTTCATCGATCACGGACATTTCTGATCAAAAGGGAAAAGGGAAACAACTTAGATGTTGCCTCCCTTTTAGTTCTATTTAGTCCTGAATGCGAACTAATTGAAAGTGGTTGTGGTTTATTTAATTACCACCTTAAATGAGGCCTTGTTGTCCAGCGCATTCACTGAAAGGTAGTACACTCCACTTGGCAATTTTGACACATTGATTCTATTGCTCGATTCTTGCAATTTTTCAACTGATACTTGCGCACCTGCTGAATTTGTAATAAGCAATTCCTGTCCCAGAAGAGACTCGTCAATAATGTTTACGTTAATGAAATCTGATGCTGGGTTTGGAGAGATTTCCAAGCCATCAATCTTTTCCACAGAATTCATATCCATTCCGTCTACGAAAATTCCATTTGAAGATGAACCAGCGTTCTTCTTATCACCTTTTCCATCACCTGCGTCTTGTTGCTTATTGCAAATGGTATATTCACACGCCGAACAGTTTTCGTCCATCAAAGTAACATCCAAACAGAAACTCACGAGGTTCTTACAACAGCTGAGCGGAAGTACTGGTGGGAACTGTAAATTAAGATCTACCACTTCGTTAATCGCCACTGGCGTTGGGAAAGTGTACACAATCTTTCTAGAAAATCCGAGACCCATTGGGTCATACAACACACCAGCCGTTCCTGCTATTGTGGATCCTCCGAGAATCGTTCCAAATGACTCTTGATTTGACACATCACACATCAGACAGTTGTTATCGACATTGGATACGTAGAATGGCAACTCAATTGTTACGGAAGAAACTAATTCTCCCTGGGAGTTAATTGAAATACCTGTAGTCTGAGAACCATCGATATCCGTATCACTAAAGTAGGCATCGTCCACGAGTGCATCACAAATACATCCATTCGTCGTTCCTCCAGCACATTGGAATTCCAGTGAATCAATAATTAATCCGTAACCAGATCCTGGACGGTCGTAGAGAAGTGTAATCGTCGTATTTGCGGGAATCGTTCCTGCCCAGTTGATCCAACCCGACATGTTATCTCCAGTAGCGTTTACCTCATCTCCAAGGCCGTTAGGATCGAAAATTGTTCCAATCGTACTCGTCAAACTAGCAAAAGTTGGAGAAATACCAGTTACGGTTTCAGCATTCCCTACTCCATCGAGATCATGGATTCGGATTCTGAAGTTCTGAATGTCTTGAGTAAACGTAAAGTTTATTTCAATTTGTGTTGGATTAGTACCTGTAACCGCTGGAAAAATAACACCATTCGTAAGTGAACCGTTTCCAGACGCAGATACATGCGTAAAGTTACCATTAGTAGGAGTCGACAATGTGTAGTTTACAGAATCTGAACAACACGCAAAGTTAGGGCTAGTTGCTGTTGTTTGCGTTGTGGGCGTTACCCAATTGAGGTTGTCTGCATTTGTGATTTGACCAAATGCACTGGTCGCTAGTAAGGTTAAGCCGAAAAGCACACCGTTTTTAAAAAACTTTTTCATGTGATTAATTTTAGATTTAGCTCTAAACTAATCCATGAATAGGCGTGTTCCTATATAAACTTTCTGAACGACAGGTAAGGCTTTCTGAACGACAAGGATTACTTTCTAACACGATTTCTACATTCCCGAAAAAGAGGATAGTCAAGTTCCATTCTATAAAAAGGTATTCTTCAGTAGCTCCTGTAATTCGCCTTTCTTAGATCTTCCCACAGGAACCACTTGATTGTTTTTAAGCGTCAACATAGATTTGTCTCCTGAGATGGCAGTCACCTTATTCAAATTGATTAAAAAGGACTTATGTGGCCTGAAAAAATGTGGATGATTGCTCAGCTTATCTTCAATAAAACCCAAAGGCTTTACTAGTAACTCTTCTTTACCACCTTCGAGGTACAATTTGCAGTATACTCCGTCTGCTTTGCAAAAAATAATATCCTCAACATGCATGATTTTTGAGGTTTGATTCCCGGGAACCATTATTTTATTGAGAGCGGTTAACTCAGTCGCAGCTGCAGGTTTAACATTGTCATTGACTTCCCGCAACTTGATTCGTTTTATGCATTCCTCCACAGCAGCATACAACTTAGTCCTGTTAACTGGTTTCAAAATATACTGAGCGGCACCTAAATCAAATGCTTTCAGTGCAAATTCAGAATGAGCGGTAATGAAAATTAACTCAAAGCCTTGGTTTTCAACATTCAAAAAGATCTCAAAGCTTTTCTCGTTCCGCAGTTGAATGTCACATAGGATTAGTTCTGGCTTCTCTTCATTAATTAACACGATGCCTTCTTCAACAGAACTCGCTTCAAGAAAGACCATGTCCTCGAATTCATCCTCCAGCAGTTTCCGTATCAATCGCCTCGAATTGAATTCATCTTCAACAATAAGTACTTTCATTATCTCTCGATTAGTGGGATGATCAACTTGAAGGAAACGCCTTCTTTCTCTCGTGTAGTTCTCATTCCGTATTGTTCTGTTTGGTAGATCAAATTGTAATTGTTCAATCGTTTATTCGTAATTCCCAATGCATTGTTTAAGCCTCCTGCATTAATTTTTACCAATTGTTCGTCAGAAATGTATCCGTTATTGAATACTGTTGCTTCAATGGCCTTATCATCGTACTGATCAAATTGGATTGAAATAACTCCGCCAGCACCCATACCTGAAATTCCGTGAAGAATTGCGTTCTCTACAATTGGCTGAATAATCATTGTGGGAATTGTTTGCGATCCATTTTTCAGCGAATGAGCGATCGTATAGTCGAATGCCTGTGCGCTCCTGAGCTGCTCAAGTTCCAAGTACTTATCCAAAATAGTCAGTTCGTCCTCGATAGAGATGAATCCCTCCAGGGTTTCGTTTAAGGTGTTCCTCATCAGTTCCGAGAACTTTACCAAGTACTTTTCTGCCGAATCTTTGTCTCCAAATACGATAAAACTGTGAATAGAGTTGAGGACATTGAATACAAAGTGAGGGTTCATTCGAGCATTTTGCATCCTCTGTTCGAGCGAGAGCATCTCATTCTTCATGATGAGTTTCCGTCTAATATTTCGCTGTCTTCGATACAATAGTCGTATGATTAATAACACTGCTAAACCAACTGCCAGAGCAATAAAGTACCACCTCTTCCAGAATGGAACATGAACCTCGCACGAAAGAATGGAAACCGGCGAACTCCATGCATTCCACTCATCCTCCGATCGAACTTCAATATCAAACTCACCCAAGGGCTTGTAAATAACAATTTCCGGAGATTCAATATCAATCCATGACTCTCGATTTGATAGTCGGTATTGGTATCTCTTACGCGCCCACTTCTTGTAGTTCGTAGTTCTGAAACGCACACGCAGACGGCCTGTTCCATATGGAAGTTCAACCTTTGCACCGTCCTCATTGATTCTTTCTCCATCAACAAAAATGGTTTCGAGATAGACTTGAGACTGTTTTGTGCGATATCGATTGTCAAAAAGTGCCTTATCTAAGCGATACAACCCTCCATTTGTTCCAACAAAAACGAACCTATCGTTCTCATGAAGACTTAGTACATCCGTATTCGTTAAGCCTTGATTTTCGGAAATTAATCCTGGTTTCAGCTCACCTTTTCTGAGGTAATTCAATCCATTGTTCGTTCCAACCAACAAGAGTCCGTTCTGGGTTTCCAGTACACAGTGAACCTTATTGCTTGCTAAGCCATTTTCCGTATTGATTACTACTCTTTTCGAGCTATTTCCATCTAAGATGATACCGTTATTGTTCGTAGCCACAACTAATCCGAACTGCTTCGAATCAACGATGTTCGTTACGTCAAAAGATGTACTCCATTCATGATCGTTGGTCAAGTGACCATTTTTTAGACTCACTACACCAAATCTGCCTCCGAGTAGAATCTCATCATTCGCCATTACTTCGAGTGTTCGGAAAAAATTCTGTTTTGAAGCAGAGAGGTCTGTATACGAATCGTAGAGTGTATCGCATCGTTCGGTTTCGATGTGGTACCGAAACACTCTATCCAAAAGGAAATAAGCATATCCGTTTTTGTACCTGAGGTCTCTGGCGTAAGGCAATTCAACGTAATCACTATGTTTTCGAACGTTGACGTACAATCCATTGGATACAAGTAAATGCGAATCACCGCTGGATAAAGAAACGGATGATCTGCTTGCTTTTCGCACCCATCCATCTACTCCCAGTTTTTGATAACCTCCGAAAGACGCCACGTACATATCACCCTGAAATTCCATGACTCCCGTAACGCTGTTTTTATTCAATCCAGTAGACACATTCGCATAGGAAACCCACGCATTCGGTGAATAAAACACACCGTGATTTAAGGTTGTAATCCACATTCCTCCTTCTGAATCCCAACATGCATCCGTTGTTCGTTTTCCTTCGAGATAGGATTCTCCTTGGATCAATTCTCCATTCAGATACTGATACTTTTGAATCCCTTTGATTCCCAACCTCCAAAAAACACCACGCTCGTTTGGGTCGACAACGCACTTCTGTATGTTTTGGATCAAGGGAAGTTCTCGTTTCAAGTCAATGAGTGTTTCTGAAACGATCGTAAGCGAAAATTCATCGTTTCCTCGAACGAAATTGGCTCCTTTTCCAGAACCAAAGTCTCCGATAAGATTCGTTTTGCCGTTCTTCTTATAGATGATAGGGAGGTCTCCTCTATTCTGACCGGGTGCGAACTTGACGTGCTTACCTGTTTGAAAGGATGGGATATCCCACTTATCAATTCTCGTAATCTGATAGGTTTGAGGTTTATCATGAATGTCCGTTAAAACACCCGAAGTATCAATTCGAATAAATCCCATTTTGGACATCGCATAGTACACGTTTCCTTCCTTGTCTATGTGCAGAAATTTTCTGTGAGATGTTACTTCTTTTGTATGATCTTTAATGAGATGATTGAACTTATACGGGAGAATCTTTCCGTTTTCGAAATAACACAATTCGTTTGATAAGGTTATGAACCAAATCCTTCCAAAATCATCCTCAACACTCTCAAAAACTACATTGTTGAGCAGACCGTCCTTCATCCCAAACACCTTAAAGTAGTAACCGTCGTATCGGATAACGCCAGCATCGGTAGAAAACCACATGTGCCCTTTTGAATCTTGGATCACATTATAGATCTCAGCATTTGGGAAGCCATCATCTGGAGATAAGTTATGAAACGCTCTGAGAAAACCAACTTCCTGCGCATGCACCGACGTCAATGAAATTAGGAGAATAAGCGTGGAGAGTAATCGAGATTTCACCGACTAAAAGTACACATTTCTGTGTTAAAGAATTACTCTTTTGCAACAGGGCAAATAGGCTCCTTTTTGATCTCCTACGCCTGTGCTTTTGCTTGACGCGCCTTCAGTAGGTAAAATACATTCACAAAGACGATGGCAACGTTTGTGATGATTACCGGCCACGATGGAATCAAGATTCCATAAGCGATAAAGAAGCTACATCCAATAATGTTTACAATGCGCAGTTTCGTCATTTCCTTCATGAGAAACGATAGGAGTACGAACGCACTCGCGAGGTACCCAACAATTTCGGTGTAGTCCATTTTACTTAAAGTTGATTCGTGCGACTCAATATCGCTAAGGTCTTTTGACTAGAGTAACTTGATGTTTAGCTCAGTCATCTGCTCTTCATTCAAAGGAGATGGAGCGTCGATCATCACGTCGCGTCCGCTGTTATTTTTCGGGAATGCAATGTAGTCACGGATAGATTCTGACCCGCCCATTGTTGCTACCAATCGATCTAATCCGAATGCCAATCCACCATGCGGAGGCGCACCGTATTCGAATGCTGACATCAAGAAACCGAATTGTGCTTCTGCTTCCTCTTTTGTGAACCCGAGCAAGTCAAACATACGCGATTGTACTTCACGATCGTGAATACGAATAGATCCTCCACCGAGTTCTACTCCATTCATGGCTAAATCGTATGCATTTGCGCGAACCTTACCTGGCTCCGTATCCAACATGTGCATGTCTTCTGGTTTCGGAGAGGTAAATGGGTGGTGCATTGCGTGGAATCGTTCTGATTCTTCATCCCATTCCAACAATGGAAAATCAACAACCCACAAAGGTTTGAATACGTTCGGATTTCTTAATCCCAACTCGTCTCCCATGTGTAAACGAAGCTCGTTCAGCTGCTTGCGCGTTTTATCTAATCCTCCGCTCAATACAAGTAGTAAATCGCCTGGTTTTGCATTTGCCGCTTCGGCCCATTTCGCCAAATCTTCCTGAGAATAAAATTTATCTACGGATGACTTGAACGATCCATCTTCGTTGCATTTCACGTAGATCATTCCTGTACATCCAATTTGTGGACGTTTTACCCAGTCGATCAGCTTATCAAGCTGCTTTCTCGTGTACACTGCACACTGCTCCGCGTTAATTGCTAAAATCGATTCAGCTGAATCGAAAATTCCAAATCCATTTCCTTTGACGATTTCACTCAAATCAACGAACTCCATTCCGAAACGCACGTCTGGTTTATCTGATCCGTAGCGCTCCATTGCCTCAGCGTATGTCATTCGTGGGAAAGTCTCTTCAAGATCCACTCCTTTCACCGCTTTGAAGAGGTGCTTAATCATCCCTTCAAATGTATTCAATACATCTTCCTGATCAACAAATGCCATTTCGCAGTCTATTTGCGTAAACTCTGGTTGGCGATCGGCACGTAAATCCTCATCTCTGAAGCACTTCACAATTTGGTAGTAGCGATCGAATCCTGAAACCATCAATAATTGTTTGAAGGTTTGCGGTGATTGTGGAAGGGCATAAAACTGACCTTCATTCATTCGACTTGGCACAACGAAGTCACGTGCACCTTCAGGCGTTGATTTAATCAATACTGGTGTTTCAACATCCAAGAAATCTTGCGAATCAAGGTATTTTCGTGTTTCGAGCGATACTTTGTTTCTCAATCTCAGTTTATCCTGTACTGGATTTCTTCTCAAGTCTAGGTAACGATATTGAGCACGCAGCTCTTCTCCACCATCTGTATCATCTTCAATAGTAAATGGAGGAGTAAGTGATGCATTCAACACCTTCGCTTCCTCTATTTTGATCTCAATTTCTCCTGTAGGAATGTTTGGATTAGCAGCGCTTCTTGCAGCAACCGTACCTGTAAATTGAACTACGAACTCTCTACCCAATGATTTTAGGGTATTCATCACTTCTTCCGACGTATCATCTTCGGCAACGATTTGAGTAATTCCATAACGATCTCTGACGTCCACCCAAACAAGGTTTCCTTTGTCTCTAACCGTTTGTACCCAACCAGATAAGGTTACCTTTGTTCCGATGTGTTCTGTGCGTAATTCGCCGCAAGTGTGAGTTCTGTACATGTCCAATTTTTTACGGGCACAAAAGTAAGGAAACTAAACACTAATTCTTCAATCGTTCACCGAGTTCTTCAGATTTCGGAGTTTTCTATGGAATTGTAGGTAGTTTTTATCGATTTGTGGGCTTATTATTCCTTAGATAAAACAAATACCAAGCGCTGATTCGAAACGGACAACTCGACAAAATAGAGTCCTGCGCTTCCTTCTAATTCTACGTGAACGGCATCAGCGGATTCATATTTACTTGTGAAAACTGTTCGTCCCACTCCATCAACAACATGTATATGAACGTTATTCTGCAACGATCCTAAATCAATGATAAAATGATCAGAGATGGGGTTTGGATACACTTTTATGTTTGACTGGTCAATCTCATTGAGATTAGCCGTATTATCGATCGTAAAACAACTTGATGTGTCCGAGCATCCGTTCAGAGTAAGGACTACTGCGTAGGATCCAGATTGCGCTGGAATGTATGTTTGATTCGTTTCTCCCGGGATCACTTGAAAATTATTTCCACAATTCAACCAAGCGTACGTAACCCCTGTACCAAGGTATGACGCTGTTATGGTAGAGTCCGTCTGAGTTGCAGTAGTATCAATCACAATTGGAACTGCTGTGGAGGTAATTGTGCTGTCGCAACCGTTTATCCCTTGAAAAGAACTGATATAGGTCGTGGGGGCTGTGATATTAGTAAACACCGTCCCATCAGCAAACGTGACATCGTCGTTCTGACACACTATCACCGTGTCTGAAGTGCTGTACGTACTGATTGGAACTGCTGTGGTGATAATTGTACTATCACAACTATTTACCCCTTGAAAAGAACTTGTATGCGTAGTCTGTGCCGTGATATTCGTAAGCACCGTTCCATCAGCAAACGTAACGCTGTCATTCGAGCAAACCATTACTGTGTCCAAAAGAGTGTATGAAGGCAATACGCTTATTGTCGTCTGGTCCTGTGACACAGTATCTCCCAATGAGTTGATCAAAAACGCAGTGATTGTCGTATCACTCATCACTGGAAAACATATCGACGATAGGTTTGAAATGCCATTGCCCCAGTTGACAGTTGTTCCAGGTTGATAATTGGCAATCGAAATTTCGTCTAATCCCCAATTGTCAAAATTGGTTCCAGAAGACACTACTTGAATCCAACGAAATTTTGTAGTGAGCGTTTGAGCACCTGGCGGGATTGGGAAACAATACGTCCCCCATGATGTAAAAGCAGTTTGGCCCGAGGCGATTCCTCCGGGAGTAGTGGAAAAGGTTCCAAGTGGATTGAAGTAGACAATATCTACCCACGTTGAACCATTGTCGATGCTGTACTGTAAAAATACTCCTTCGTCCCAGAGATCGGGACCTTCGCACGGAAAAAGTCCACCTTGAATGGAAAACACCAAATCGAACTCAACAACCCCGCCGTTGCTAACATCCATGGGATTTGTTTCGACAAATGGTGTCGATGATCCAGCCGAAGAAGACCAGTAGTAATCCGTACCAGTAAGACTTGTGTCGCACATTTGACCATACGCCGCTCCACCGGGTATATTCCATCCTGCAGGCACTACTGGAGTGTTGAAATCGAACTGTTCTATGGCAGTGCCAGAGATGTTACCTGTGGAAACGACACATACTGTGTCCCCCGCACATACGCTAGTCGAAGTCGGCATGATCTGAAATTGACACGTCTGTGCTTGAGTGGAGAAACTGAGAAGAGTGAAACCGAATAAGGTGAAAATTAATCTGAACATTAGGTTATATTTTATCTGCTGATAACAGAAAGACGAACAAATATCTAAAAAGTTCGGCACACTTAATATATGGGTCTCTGCCTCTGAAAGATGGAAGTTCTACATGTGAATTTCAATTGATCGCACTGAAGATTGAGTTTCTACTTTCAAGAGGTAATTCCCTTGAGGTAATTTATCATCAATATTAAGCAAAACGTGATTATCTCCCTGTTCTTGTATCGTTTCTTCCAAAACAGTTTGAACTAAATCTCCTTGAAGGTTGTAGAGACTAATCGAAACTCTCTCACTTCGTAAAAGCGAATATTCAATCACACTTTGATCACTTACTGGGTTCGGATAAACTATTAGTGGGTTTTCATCCAATTGAAGCGAGAACACTCCAACAGTATTTTGGTATTGCGCTATGGCAAAATCGCTCTCCGACGAACTGTCTGCAGATTCTCCAAGCAGTAAAATGTACTGACCATCGTTCGGATGAAGTGCCATCGCATTGCACAAATCTTCATTTGGTCCAATTTCAGTAAGTACTTTCCCAGCACTACCAAAAGTTGGATCAATCGTTCCATCTTCTAAATATCGCACCATGGCAAATTGACTTGAGTTATCTACAATTGCATCTCCCGCAACAATGATTCCTC
>JBGCDF010000376.1:0-10425 GCA_045105095.1 Crocinitomicaceae bacterium
CTTTCACGGCATTGATGGAGAGCATCGCTTTCCCCAGTTCAGCGTGAAGTTTGTCAAAGACTGGTTCTCCAATTCCGGCAGGCAGATTGAGAACTTGGCAGCAAATGCTTCCTCCAACGGTATCTCCTTGCTTGCGAACTAGTTTTATGAGCTCTTCCATTCGCTTGGCATCATCAAGGTTAGCGGCTCTTACAATATTCTGATCGATTTCTTCTCGCTTCACTTCACCTTGCATGGAAATTGCTCCGACTTGATCGACATAGGCGAAAATCTCCACTCCGTGCTTAGCGAGAATTTGTTTAGCGATTGCTCCAGCCACCACCCGACAGGCTGTTTCCCTAGCAGAAGAGCGGCCTTCTCCGCGATAATCGCGATTTCCGTATTTCTTATCGTAGGTGAAATCTGCGTGAGAGGGACGATACACTTCTTTGATGTGATCGTAATCTTTTGATTTCTGATCTTCGTTCGGAATGATAAATCCAATGGGGGTTCCCGTAGTCTTTCCTTCAAAAATCCCAGAAAGGAATTGAACAGTATCTGATTCTTTTCGTTGGGTAACAATAGCAGATTGTCCTGGTTTGCGCCGATCTAACTCGTATTGAATCGCTTCGAGGTTCAACTCGATGTTTGATGGCACACCGTCTATCACCCCACCAATTGCCACTCCGTGTGATTCACCGAAGGTGCTAAGCTTGAATATTTTGCCGTAGGATGAGGACATTTTTCGCGTCTTACTGAATTCGGGCTTCGACTCCGCTCAGCCCTCGCAATGATTTTTTTTGTGGACTGAGCGAAGTCGAAGTCCACTAAATTTCTACTTACAAATAGTTTCTTCTGTTACTTTCAAAATATGACGAACTTCTTCCAAAGTTGGTGCTTCCGCATAGGTTCTCAATACAGGCTCTGTTCCTGAAGGTCGAATCATTACCCAGCGCTCGCTGTCTAAGAAATATTTGAATCCATCAATGGTTCCAACACTTTCTACTGTGTATTCCCCGAATTGCTTGTACACGTCTTTCTTGCAGTTTTCAACGATCTTCATTTTCAGCTCTTCCGTGATATGCAAATCACTGCGCTCAAATTTGAATCCTCCAACGATCTCGTACACTTCAGCGATCAAATCATCCAACGATTTACCTGATTTCGCCATGAATTCCCAGATGATCAATCCCATCCAAATACCGTCTCGCTCTGGAATGTGTCCAGCTGTAGCAATTCCTCCAGATTCTTCTCCACCTACCAAAACATCTTCTTTCACCATGATGTCGGCGATGTACTTAAATCCAATTTTCACAACCTCGTAAGGCAATGCATAATGCTCAGCCATTTTTGCAACACGCGGAGTAGTACTGAATGCTGTCGCTACTTTACCAGACAATCCTTTATATTTCGCTAAATAGTGAACCAGCAATAATATAATATGGTGCGAGTCGATAAACTCACCTGCTCCATTATATAAACCAATTCGATCAGCATCTCCATCTGTTGCCAATGCACAATCAATATCTCCACGCTCTTTGATAAACGCTTCGAGTTCTTTCAAATTCTTTGCAATTGGCTCTGGCGCCTGCCCCATGAATGAAGGGTTGTGGTCACAGTGCAAGAAATGCATGTTAGGCAGCAACAATTTCAATGCTCTCTGCCCTGCTCCATACATCGCGTCGTAAGCAAGATTTAAACCAGATTTTTCGATGGCTTCCAAATCGAAGTTCGCCCGAGCATGATCAACATACATTTTTTCCAAATCTACCACTTCGATCAACTCAGAGTCTAAGGAAATAGCCTTCAAATTCAATCCATGCTCATTCGGAATGATATCTTCAATTTCCTGAACGCTTGCAGGAGTAAGAGGTCCACCGTGGTGAGACTTTAATTTGTATCCGTTGTATGATGGTGGGTTGTGACTTGCCGTGATGACAACTCCAAGAGACGCCCCAAGCTGCACAGCCCCTAGTGAAACCATTGGCGTAGAAACAAATCCTTCTGCCATTTTCACTTTAACTCCTGCGTTGATGAATACTTTTACCGCTGTTTCAACGAAAAGTGGTCCCGCAAAACGACAATCGTGCCCAATAACGATACTGGGATTTTCGAAGTTTGCTTTTACCCATTTCGCGGTTGCTACAGAAACGCGGGCAACATTTTCTACAGTGTATTGATCAGCGATGATTGCTCTCCAACCATCCGTTCCGAATTTGATATTATCTGCCAAATCTTTCTAGTTTAATAGTCCACAAATATAAGGAACCTCTAAGGGCTTTCCGAGGTTCTCGCTGAACTTTTCATGCGTTAAAGATGGTTAAACGATTAAGTGCACAGATTATTTCCATTATCTTCATAGTACTCAACAATAATTTCTCTCTATGAAATGCGTCTTACTCCTTAGTTTTGTATGTGCATTTGGTACATGTTATGCCCAAACTACCTCGCAACCAGAAGGAAAACGTTTCAATGTAGACGATGTTAAAATAGCTCCAGGCCCATTAACAGAGATCAAAGCACAATTTGCTTTTGAAAATGAGCTCAATAGGGAAGTATTGTTTTTTCCGGATGAATTAACCGATGAAACGGCTGTACCTGCCTGGGGAAATAACTTTGTGGCAACCATTCACACCAGTTTTGATGAGCACCGTCCCTTGTCGCTTACCCCTGACGCCATTTGGTTAGTAATTGCTCAAGGGGTTTCTATTCATATTAATGAGAACTTCGATCAATTAGAATCACACATTTTCAAAGCAGACAAACCAGATAAAATTAAGGTCAGAAACGACAACTTAACAGAAGGGGCTGCCCATTGGGTAGATTTGATGCATGCCTTTTCTGATTCGACCACGAAATATGTAAACGACGACTACTATTCTTTTTTCGTTCCTGAATTCTCTACGACGACAAATATTCATATGACCAGTTACGAAGTAACCATGCTTGAAGGATTCAGTCAGGCTTTTGAATATTTCGGTGACTCTGGTTGTGGCATTCCGTACATCACTCTTCAAGGTACACGAGAAGATTGGCAATCTATTTATGATCGTTTGGATAAGGTGGAAGAGTTGGGAATGGAATTATGGGCAGCAGAACTTCGATTAGTTATTCAGCAATTCATCAATGTGTTTGATGACAATGTAAACCTTAATTTCTGGCAAAGTATTTACAAAGATCACAGCGAATACGGCGCATGGTATGTATCTGGCTGGTTCATCAAGTTCTTCCCCTATTTGGAAGGAACAGGAAAGTCAGAGGATATCACAGAAGAAGGAAGAGAATATTACGCACGTGCTCCTAAAATTTATGTCCCGAACAACTATTTAGAAGGCGATCGATACCTCATCTCTCGATTGAATACTTCTGATTTCCCTTCTGGAATGTCTGAAATTACTGTGCATTGGAACAATTGGGGAACTGATCAAGAAATGAAGGTTCATGCTGGTTTCTACGGAATAAAACAATATGATGACTTAAGCTTAGAGCCTGCCATTGCTTGGGCAGTCAGGGATGAAAATGCTTCTGAAGCAAACCACGATTATACCAGAAAACGTTATGAAATAGAGAAAAAACCTGTCTATTGGTTACCTCATGCCCTATCTAATGATAGACTGAAAGAATTTGCCATTTATGGTTCAACATCCCAATCAGATTCATTGGAAAGCAATCTGATTTTAGAAATCAAGATCTTAACGGAATTGGAAAAAAATCCTTCTTTCTCGGAAGATAATCTAAAAGGAAAAACGGTCGAATTACTCATTTCTTCGAAAGGTACGTTTCTGGAGTGCCGTGGTGAGGGAGTTGATACAACACTCCTTGATGAAATCAACGTTATCGTCAAAAATCTACCGAAAAAGTGGGAACCCGCTAAAGCCGATTTTCGAGAGTTTGTCTACGATTTTTATGATGAAGAGGATGACGGACGTATCGTTCTGGTTCCTGCCAATAGCTGGTACAAGCTCACTTTTTAGTCAATATATATCAAACGAGGGTTTGAATTGGTTAAACACGATTGGTTAATACTTCGAATTATTTCGCTCTATGAATATGATTACAACATCTTAGGAAAGATGGGCAGAAAAAGAAGCTACCTTTGTTGAAACATAGTTTAGCTTTTCCAACAATGAACAACAAAAAAATAGCCATTATCGGTTGCGGAAATTTAGGATTATCCATCTTGAATGGATTGTTATCAGAAGGAATCCCGGCATCGAACATCATAGCCACTCGACGAAATATTGATTCCCTGAATCATTTAAAGGATGCCGGAATCACATTAACCAGTGATAACGTGACGGCTATTCGTGATTCCGAACTAATTATAGTGGCACTCAAACCATACACCATTCTCGAGGTGCTGTCTACACTTCGCGAAGAATTTAAACCTGAACGACACATTCTTGTTTCCCTGGCAACGGGAATTTCCTTGAATCAAATTTCTGAGCGTATTGATAAGCCTATTCCTATTTTCCGAGCTATGCCAAATACTGGGGCTGATGTGGGAATGTCGATGACATGCATCAGCGGAAAATCAAATTCTCCTGAAAGCGAAACGCTCGTCAAGGAATGCTTTAATTCAATCGGTGAAACGATTATGATCGATGAGAACCTGATGGACGCCGCAACTGTCCTTGGAGCCTGCGGTATTGCCTACGTACTGCGTTTCATTAGAGCTATGATTCAAGGAGGCGTTCAGATCGGATTCGATGCAAAAACAGCGACAGAAATTGTTACGCATACCGTTCAGGGAGCCGCTGAATTATTGATTAAAAATGGGGAACATCCAGAATTTGAGATCGACAAAGTAACTACACCGAAAGGCTGCACCATTGCTGGATTGAATGAAATGGAACACAATGGAATGAGTTCAGCCTTGATTAAGGGAATTGTGACTTCGTATGACATCATCGAGAAGTAGAGTTATTGCTAGACAGCTGAATGATTTTGACTAAGTTTGATCGAACGCTTGTAACCAAGCTAAGTTTATAAACCTTACCACATGAAACTGTCTATTGTTATCCCACTTTTCAATAAAGAAGAGTACGTTGCCGAAACGCTACAATCGTTGGTAGATCAAACTCTCTTGCCCTACGAGCTCATCATTGTAGACGATAAGAGCACTGACAATAGTCTTCAAGTTGCGAAACAATTCATCGATAGCGCACCTCCTAGTTTCAAAAATACCGTCAAAATTGAGTTTATCGCATCCAAAGAAAATCGAGGAATTGGTTATACCCGAAACGTCGGTTTTGCTCAAACGAGCGGAGATTATGTGTGTTTTCTGGATGCAGATGATCTTTACATGCCTACGCTTATTGAAAAAACTTCGAAACTCATTTCTTCCGAATCGCTCGATTTTGTTGTGTTCGGTATTCAATTATTTCCGAGTGGTATTACTTATCCGAACATGGGTACGTTAATGGATCACTTGACTGCCGTTGATCACGAAACATATCGCCTAGATCACCCGATGAAAACCGTGTCACTAAGAACCTTCGTAATGGGACTAGGGAGTAATGTCATCGCCAAAAGAAGCGACATGGAATCGGAAAAGGTGTACGAAGACGGACGTCTGGGCGAAGGAACTGATTATTGGTATCGTGTGATGAAAATTGCTTATCAACGGGCTCCAAATTGTATTGCATTACTTCTCGGAAACTACATTCTAGTTCGTGAGGTTGAAGACAGCGCATCACGAAAAAAATACGACCATTGGACAGATGTAGATTATCCACCGACTCTTATCCGCTATGAAAAGAGCAAATACCTCTATGACAAACTCATAATGGATGTGATGGGACGGCGTTGGTTAAAATATTCTGGTGGAGGACTCAAAACACGGAAACAGCGAACCATTTTCAAACTTAAGTATCGGCGGCTCTACCGAAAGCAAGCATACTACTGGATCTTGCGAAAGATTCACGCGAATCGTCCACCAGAGCACTTGAATAAGTCTTAAGCCCTAGTTATTTTCACGGGAGCTGCATGTAATCCACAACGTGCGTCCCCAGTTACATATGATCCCTTATACCCAAAAGGATTCTTAGAAGCGAAAAATACTCGGCAAATCGTTGAGTGACATGTCACCATTTCATCCGTATCGGTATGAATTTGTTTTGGCAGTGAATCAGTGAATTCCTGCACCATATATTCGTTTCGCTTCTTTGAGAAGGTTTCTTCTACCAGCTCCAGCTCAGGTTGTACATATACTCCTGAACCTCCATAATCTTTAAACGGTTTCAGCACCATTTGTTCGGGAGTCAAATATGCTAGTAACTCCTCTATTGATTCGAATGAGCTCAGTGGTTTTGCCCGAAGCACATTATTCTTCCAGACCCCTTCTTTGTCGTTATCTCGTTTCGAACTGAGGTAACTCAGTAAATCCTTTGTACCCAGCATACCTCCCGTTGGCGAAGGAAAAATACGCTCAGGATGATCTCGCAAGAGTTTCGTTAATTCCGTAAACTCATGTTGATTATTCTCCCAAACAAAAGGAATCACCAAATTGACAATACCATCATAGAATTGACCATTCCAGAAACATCCATTTTCATCAGCAGTTATCTCATTTGCGTGCATTACTGTTGTATCAAGGCCTTCTTGGTTGAGTTGATCCGAAAAATACTGGTAGTGCGGCCAATGTTCTATGCTTGCTTCAAAGTGACTCACAACGATTGCAATTTTCTTCGACTCGGCAAGGGCACTCTGAATCTCTAGTTTTACTTGCTCATTGAAATTTAAGTTCGTCCAAATTCCTGATGAGGCGTCTAAGTATTGCTTGGCAGATCGTCCCATAGTTTCCATCAGTGCAACTCTACCTGGGATATTAATATTCATCTCGATGAGCTTCGGTTCATCAGACGTCAGAAGAAAATCAGCGCAACCATGAAAGTCCGTGAGTTTCATAGGAACGGTAGGTAAACTCCAGTAGTTGCGTTCCTTGCAATAATCGAAATACTCTGACGTATCAATTACATCGAGCATTGCCTTCACTGTTCGGTTCAATGCAATGAACTTCTGTTGACTCATTTCTACGGGAGTATCAGAAAACTTATAGGAGGTGCACCCAGTCCCTTCCATAAGAGACCGAAAATATGTCGATTCCATTACTTCTGATTTACTCATGTGATTCAGTTTCAGGTGTAAGCATTTTAATCAGTTCTTTTCGATTTATTTTGCCTAATTCATTCGCTGGAATTTTATCCATTTCCTCAATGATCACAGGAACTTTAAATGGCTCCAGCAATCGCGAACAGTGTGTTCGAATTACTTGTTTGAATTGCGCAGGTACAGTTTGATCTAGTACTACCGCCACTCCAACCACTTGATATTTCTCAGCATCAGGAATCGCACAAACCGTTGCTTCTTTGACAAAATCTAACTGAAGAACAATCGTTTCTACTTCCACGGGTTGACACTTCATTCCATCCACACTGATTTCATCGTTCATACGTCCAATGACTTTTACGTAGCCGTCTTCATCCATGATTCCGAAATCACCAGAATGGATCCAATTGTCCTCGTCAATCGCCTTTTTAGTGGCTTCAGGATTGTTCCAATACCCAGGCATGACATTTGGACCGCGCATACAAATCTCTCCCACTCCGTTTTCATCAGGAGCGTCGATTTTCAGCTCAACATTCAGCGTATGTTTTCCAGTGAAATCCAGACGGTGACGATTACGGTTATAGTGAATGAACGCACATCTACTCGCCTCCGTGGAACCGTAGTACATATAGAGTTGAGTTTGAGGTAGCAATTCCAGTAGTTCTGAAGTCAAACTTGGGTGCATCGGCGTACAGTTCACTACCAAATATTTCAGGCTAGAACCAGCATCTATTACAGCTTCTCTGTGGTTCGCCACCATGTCTTTCAACATTCCAGGTGAGGCCAAAAAGCCTGTCGCTTGCTGCTTCTTTATTTCACTCGCTAGGAAACCAACCTCGTATCGGCGATTGGTCAAGTACGCTTCCCCACCCACCATAATGAGCGCATGAATATGACCCAAACCGAAAGTAAACGATAAAGGCAGACTAATCAACTCACGATCCTTGTCCGTCATTTTTGCGAAATCCAAAATGCTCGAAGCGGTAGCAATCGTATTTGAATGAGAGGTCATCACTGCTTTAGGAACTCCCGTTGTTCCACTCGTAAACATCATGTATGCGATATCGCATTCCCCCTCAATACCTTCTTTAATTTCATCTGAAACATTGTTGAATGCAAGAAGCTGAAACGGCACATCAGACATGTCCTCTGAATAACCATCAACCAAACAGTATTTTGCCGTGGTTATCTCCGCCGCCTGAATAATGCTCTTTTTTGGTTTAGAAGTATTCAGATGCACCGGAATTGCTCCTAAATGCATACAGGCAAAGTAACTCATCAGGTGATCGATTCCATGCTCCAGAACAAGCAAAACTCGATCTTCAGGCTTCACGCCAATCTGATTAAGTCCGCTTGCTTTTTTCAAAACCAGTTGATAAAACTCACCATAAGTTACAGACCGGTAAAGGTCTGCAACAAAGGTTTTATCATGATGCGTTTGATTGCGTTCAACTAAGTAATCAAGGACTTTCATTTACGAAATTTTCGCGCTCAAAACAGCGAATACCGTACTTAGTTTTGTAATGTACGTTTCAAAGGTTTCTTGAGCCAATGCATAATTAATTTCCGTGTTTACTCCTTTCACGTATTCATTCAATGAATCGATCACAACCGTGAAGTGGTTCAATTCCGTTTCATCTTCGATGTGCGCAAAAATGTATGTTGTTGCTTTTTTCTTTTGTTCAGGGGAGAAATCAAAATGATCATCAATTAAGGTATTGAATGCCTCAATTGCGATTGAGTACTCTGCATGGTTATAGATTTCCGAGAACATATTCGTGAAAAGCCCTGTTTGGATATCTTCCGAGACGACCATGTTTCGGTATACGTATTTCTTGAAAGCGCTCGCTTCTTTCGTTGAATACTTGGACATCATCCAACTGTCATCGGACACAAATGATTCGGCAAAATCATGATACAATTGAGTATGTGTTTCTCCATCAAAATCCAATCCCAAATCTTCGTAGCTTGTTTCCGCATTCAATGCTGCTGCCATTAATAATTCGTTTTTCTTGATTGTTTCGTCTGATGTTTCCAGCGCAATTCTCTGCATACGACAGGAAAGACCGTAGATCGCTAACATTTTCAAGTGCGTTTCTTTCCAAGCGTTGAAAATCATCTTGAACGATTCCTCTGTCCATTTTTTGGTTCCGATTTTCTCGAAAGTATCCTCGATAATTTCCAATTCCTCCTTCTTGTTGTCCAAAGCATTCAGAATGGCTGTTTTTAATTGAGTGTCTTCCACATAGATCATTGCAGGTTCAATGTGCTGAAGAAGTGAGTGTTTTTCCAGTGTTTTCATGATATGTTATGTATTATTTGTGATTGCTTTTTTAGTTCAGAAATGACCTTTGCTTCTCTTAACATGGCTTCAGCCAAAATTTGATTCGGATCGTAAACAGGTACGTTAAAATGCTCCCGTAAATCATTGATCAGTGGTAACTCTGTGCATCCGAGTACTAAGGCTTCAGCACCCTGAGCTACTAGTTTCCCTCCAACCTCTTTGAGTTCGGAATAAATGAAATCATCAACTTTAGGATAGTGTACCTTCAACCCAAAGGCTTTGTCGTAAATACAATCGTGTACTCGATTCTGATCAATTTCATTCGGAAGTATTAACTCTCCTGAAAAGTTGTTTTCGTACAAGCCAAAACGATAAGTTCCAAGCGTTGCTAGTAAGCCGACTCGACTCACATTGTGCTCATTTAATCGGTTTTGCGTTTCCTCGATGATATCGACATAGATGAGCGCTGAACTCTTCAACTGTGCTCTTATCTCTCCTATAATTGGACCTGCGTGTGCCGTATTACAGACAATGGCTGCAATATCCGCGCCTTGTCTTTCCATTGATTGTAAAGCCTTAGCAAAAGCATTCGCCGGATTGACATGCGTTTCCCCCAAAAGGAACTCCGTTCGGTCCGAATAATCTCTAGGATAAGAATGGTGTAAAATTGAAACACATTCCTGTTCGATGGAATGATCAGAAAGTTTCAATATTTTCTGATGTACATCCAAACCGGCCCATGGACCTATCCCTCCAAGAATACCAATGGTAGAATTAATAGCGGTTGCATTTAGCATAGGAACAAAGAAAAAGGAAACTCAATTATCTTCATTAGGTATTAATACCTGTTTTAAGGGCTGCATGAAATTGAATCAATTTAGATTTTCCGTATTCGGCTTATTGGAAAACAGGGGTCAATGTTAAAACCTGTGGAGAAATGAATGTGTCATTCTGAATACGACATTCGATTTATTTATGGTATTCTCTCTTCGAAATAAAGTTCAACACTTTTTGATTGGGCACAAAAAGTGTTCAAATCCCGATAGCTATCG
>JBGCDF010000377.1:0-7124 GCA_045105095.1 Crocinitomicaceae bacterium
TGATCGTGTTTGACGGTCTTTTTGATGAAAGTGTTGATTGCAGAGCAATAAATGCATCCAACTCTTTTTGATCAAGTAATAACTTACATCCCGTATCTTCCTCAATGAAAGCAACACGCTGGTCTGGTGAAGAAGGATCAATTGGAACGTAAGCTCCACCACTCTTCAAAATCCCAAGAATCACAGCCGGAATCCACTCACTGCGTTCGAGTTTCATTCCGATTAAATCATTCGCTTCGATTCTGTATTTAGACTTCAGATAGTTTGCCAGCTGATTGGAATGAGCATCCAATTCAGCATAAGTCATTCGCTTTTCACCTTCATCAGAAGGGAAAACAATCGCTGTGTGATCAGGTGTGGCATCCACTTGAGATTCAAAGAGGCTTACTACATTTTCATCCTTAGGGTAATCACCTTTCGTTAAGGATTGATTCAGTATTCGTTTCTTCTCGCTATCAGTTAAGTAGTCAAGTTCAGAAATCTTTACTTCAGGATTTTCAAGAACTCGGGATAACAACTCAGTGAAATGCACCACCAACTGCTTCATCAACGGAGCATCATATACATCCGAATTATAGATGAGTTGCATAGAGAAAACGTCCTGTACTTCTTGAAAAGAGATATCTAGGTCGAATTTAGCGGTGCATTCTGCAAGCTCTTCTAAACCGCTTTCCACACTTTTCGGTTTCAATAATTCAACTTCATTATGACGTGAAGTGCCATCGAACTCTTGAAGCACAAGCATCACATCAAAAATGGCATTTCTGCTTGTATCTCGTTTCAATTCAAGATCATCTACTAATCGATCAAAAGGATATTCAGAATGCTCATAACTTTCCTGAAATCGTTGAGCGACTTTATCATGGAAGCTGTTGAAATTACTCTCTGGATTCACTTCATTTCTGAGAGCGAGCGTATTCACATAACAACCAATTTGATTCTCCAAATCAGCTTGATCTCGGCCCGCTACAGGTGTTCCAATAATGATATCGCTTTGCTCAGCATATCGATGAAGCAAAACATTCCAAACCGCTAACAAACCAGTAAATAAGCTACCTCCGCGCTTTGTTGAATACTGTTTAAGATTCGATACGAGCTCGTTTTCGAGCGCGATACGGAAACCTCTCCCTCGGCTTGTTTTCAATTTAGGTCTTTGTCTGCTTGAAGGCAGATCGAGTATTGGCAACTCTTCGTCCAGCTCACTCATCCAAAACGACTGATGCTCATCATATGCTGAACTCGTCAATTTTTCTTGCTGCCAGAAGGCATATTCCTTGTATTGAATTCGAAGAGGAGATAAGGCTGGAGTCTTGGCATTTTTGAATGCATCATAGCATGTAAAAATATCCCTTGACAACACATCCAATGACCAACCATCTCCAATGATGTGATGGACATTAAAAAACAAGAAGAATTCATTAAGTCCCTTTTTCAACAGCGCTACTTTCAGCAAAGGACCTTGCTCTAAATCAATTACCGTGTTTGCTTCCTTATCGATATATCTTTCTATCGCTTCACGATTGTTTTGGACGTTGCTAAAATCGTGGAAACTAAAAAGCGAAGCGATCTCCACTTTTGATTGAATCCACTGCTTAATTTCACCACGATCGTCTTCCTTGAAAACCGTTCTTAGCACTTCGTGCCGGTTCACCAAAAACTCAAGTGAACGTTCCATGTTTTCGACTTCTACTTCCGAATCGATTTGCACAGCACCAGTCATATTATAGGCTATCGAACTTTCGCTGAACTGGCTCAACACCCAAATTCGACGCTGCGCATCTGAAATTGGATACCCGTTTTTAACTCCATCCGAAATTTGGTCTTCCGTCAATTCAGGAATAAATTCACCTTTGGACTTACTCGCTTTTTCCAACAACTTAACGTGAGAAGCGATCGTCGTGGAAGTCAACAAATCTCTTAATGAAAGCTTTACTGAAAGTTCCTTCTGATAGGCGTTATTCAATCGGACAGCTTTTAAACTGTGGCCACCAAGATCAAAGAAATCATCCTGACAACCGATCTGTTCTCGTAACAGAACTTTGGTCCAAATATCCACCAATTTTTGTTCCAGTTCAGTCTTCGGTGCAACATATGTGGACCGATCCGCTTGCCCAAAACCTTCTGGTATCGGCAGTGATTTCTTATCTACTTTCCCATTACTTGTCAAGGGAATTTCCTGTAGCTGGACATAGTACGACGGAATCATGTACTCTACCAGGTGTTGCCTCAAAAACGCTCGCATGAGCTCCGAAACAGCAGAGTCGCTTGCTGTGAAATACACCACTAGCTCATTTTCACCCTGAGGATTCTCAAGAATGGTCACCACTGTCTCCTCAACTTTAGGATGCTTTAGAACAGCTCGTTCAATTTCACCTGGTTCTACGCGATATCCTCTGACTTTTACCTGATCATCCTTTCGCCCAACAAATTCAAGTTCTCCGTTTTCAGTCCACTTTGCAAGGTCGCCTGTTTTGTACAAACGTTCTCCCTCAACAAATGGATTTTCTTTGAAGAAATTAGAAGTAAGTTCCTCCTTATTCAGGTATCCACGTGAGACACAAACGCCTGCTGTATGAATTTCACCTGTGACACCGAGTGGACAAAGCTGTCCGTTCTCATCTAAAATATAATGCTTCGTATTTTGAATCGCATTCCCAACCAAACGGTGATTCCATTCCTTCTCGCTGGAAATTTCATACATCGTGGTTACATCAGAACATTCCGTTTGTCCGTAGGTATTGACAATTTTAAGTTTGGAATTTGTGCTCAGAACTTGCTGTATCAACTGTTCCTTCAACGGCTCTCCAGTCAGAATTAAGGTCTTCAATCCATCCAATCGAACCTCATCATCTAAGGCAAATAGATTACTCATCTGCGAGGGAATGACTTCCAGTACGTTTACCTGATACTGAATAGACTTTTCAATGAGTTCACCAATATCTTGGATAGCTTCCAACTCAGGAATAATCAGTTCTGCACCTGAAATCAGCGGTGCCCAAAGCTGCCAAATCCCGCCAACAAAGTACATTTTAGATGTATGCAGAATTCTTTCATTGGAGTCAATATCAAGTAAATCAATTTTACTGTATAGGTGATTGATGATGCCTTCATTCTCCAGCATACATCCTTTGGATTCCCCAGTTGAACCGGATGTAAATAACACATAGGCAAGACTCGATGGATCAATACTTCTGGAGGGATTAGACACAGAATAAACATCTCTTGTCTTATCCAAATCGGAGAGTAAATTGGCGTCAATGACCGTTTTTGTATTGCTTAAAATGGTTGATTTTCGCTCAGATGGAAAATCAGGATTGACAGGTGCGCAACAAGCAGAGGCTTTCAATATTCCAAGTAAAGAAATCGCATAATCCAAGGATCGATCAAGTACCACCCCGACCAAATCTCCTGAAGTCACATCACGCGTTTCCATTAAATAATGTGCCAATTGGTTGGATCGCTCATTCAGTTCAGTGTAGGTCAACTTATCACTGATTATCGTTTGTCCGTACAACGAATATCCTATCGCTACTTTTTGAGGAGTTTTTACTACTTGTTCTTCAAAAAGATCCGCAATGGTTTTATCTTTCGGATAAGGGCTTTTGTTTCCATAATTATTGAACTCCTCTGTTAACTGAACTTTGTCCTGCTCATTTAAAAAGTCGAGTTTTTCGAGTTCAATTTCAGACTGATTCAGCGCAATTTCGAGTAAGCGCTTAAAATGCTGGATCAACTGAATCATCATTTGATGCTCGTACACATCGGAATTATAGATAAACTCGATATCAATCGTATCCCCTACTTCTTGGAAGGTCAAGTCAATATCGAATTTGGCTGCCGTTATTCCAAGATCCACAATCACGTCTGTGTCTATCACATCAGAAGATCGCTGACTCAATTGCATTTCACGGAACTTACCACTCGACTCGTTCTGCAGAACAAGCATAACATCAAAAATTGGATTTCGACTGGTGTCGCGTTTCACGTCCAAATCTTCCACTAAACGATCAAACGGATAATTCTGATGTGTATACGTATCAAGCGTATTTCTTCTCAATCGAGAGAAAAAAGTATCGAAATTTTCACCTGATTGAATGCGATTTCTGAACGCAACCGTATTTACGTAGAAGCCAATCTGATCCTCTAAATCTGGGTGTTCTCGCCCAGCTACTGGACTTCCAGTGACGATGTCCTTTTGTGCAGTATATCGATACATTAATACGTTCCAAACAGCGAGCAAGCCCATAAATACCGAGCCATCTCTATTCTCTGTATACGTCCGAAGGATCGCTGTCAATTCCGAATTTATTGAAGTACTGAGGGCTCTTCCTGCATAGGTCTTTAATCTTGGACGTTGTTTGGAGGAAGGAAGATTCAATAGAGGTAGATCACCTGATAACTGATTTCCCCAAAACGTTCTAAGACCCTGAGACTCTTCACTAGTTAATTTATCCAACTGCCATGCAGAGTAGTCTTTGTAGTGAATCTGAAGCTCTTTCAAGCTTGCATCAGCTGCGCTTTCCCCTTTGCTTTTTTGATATGCTCCATAAATTGAGAAGAGGTCGTTGTATAGGACTTCGAGCGACCATCCATCACTGATAATGTGGTGGGTGTTGAAATACAGCAAAAACTTATGTTGTCTCACTTTTATTAGTGATGCTCTGATTAGTGGTCCCTTTTCGAGATCAAATGGCATCAACATATCCGAAGAAACATAGGATTTCGCCTGCTCTCCAGAATTTTCTTGTTCACTATAATCTTCGAATATCAATCTGAATCCAACTTGTTCAGGTGATTGAATGAATTGTTTTACCTCCCCGCTTGGATCCTCGTTGAATATTGTTCGCAAAATTTCGTGACGTTCTATTAGTCGATCGAAGGACAGCTTGAGCCAATCCTCGTTGTACTCACCGTCCAGTTCGATTGTGCTCGGCATGTTGTAGGCCACCAAATCATCCTCAAACTGATTAAGCGTCCACAATCGACGCTGCGCATCAGAGATTGGGAATCCTTCTTTGGATGCATCAATAGAAGGTATTGGAACAAATGATACTTCCTTTGTGTCTTGAATCAAATCTACTTGATCAGCGATGGTAGTATGTGAAAACAATGCATCCAGATCGAGTGTTACACCCAATCTTTTCTGAAATTGATTATTGATTCGAACCGCTCTCAGACTGTGTCCTCCCAATGAGAAGAAATCGTCAGTTAAACCGATATGTTCCCTCTCCAGTACTTCTTCCCAAATTTCCGCTACCGCTTTTTCCAACTGACTTTCAGGCTCAATATACTTAGTCTGACCATCAACAGAAAAGTCAGAAGGATGTGGCAAGGCTTTCTTATCGATCTTACCATTATCCGTTAACGGCAATTGATCGAGACGAACAAAATGCGTTGGCAACATGTAGTTTGGCAGCGTCTTTTTTAGAAAACTCCTCAATTGTTCTGCTCCGAGGCCATTCTTTCCCTCGTAATACGTAGAGATTTCCTTGTTGCCCTGTTTATTTTCCAGCGCTACAACTGTGCATTTATCAATTGATGCGTGTTTTGATAACACTTGTTGAATTTCCTGCAGCTCAATTCGATACCCTCGAATTTTCACCTGATCATCTTTCCGACCAATGAATTGCAGCTGCCCATCAAGCGTCCATTTTGCTAAATCTCCTGTTTTGTACAGTCTTTCTGCTTCATTGAAAGGATTCGAAATGATTATTTCACTGGTCAAATCTTCCTGGTTGATATACCCTCTAAACAGACCAGAACCACCAATGTGTATTTCCCCTACGGTTCCCACTGGCTGTAGCTGTGCATGATCGTTTAAGAGGAAAATATTCGTATTCGAAATGGGGCGACCGATTAGATTTCGAGCATCCTGATCTAATCGAAATACCGTTGAATACGTAGTATCTTCAGAAGGACCATACAGATTCCGTATTTCATTTATTTTACCCAACAAAGCGCTTCTAAGCTTTTCAGGAATGGGTTCCCCTGCCATGTTGAGCGCCTCCACAGCTGAAAAGTCTACATCCAAATCTACCAATGAACTAACGACACTTGGCACTGTATTTATGAGCAATCGCTCATCAGTAGCTAGGTGCTCTGCAATGGCCAGACCATTTTTCAGCAGCCTCACTTTCTTTCCCGTGGTTAAGGGATATAACATCTCAAAAATGGAAAGATCAAAATTCAGTGAGGTTGTAAAAAGAACAGTGTCTGCCTTCGTCTGCTCAAATTCAGAATGAGCCCACTTCAGAAATGAATAGAGGTTTACATGTTCAATCATTACACCTTTAGGATTCCCTGTAGAACCTGAAGTGTAAATCACATAGGCAAGTGTATTCTGTTTGATCAAAACATCTGGTGAAGCAGTTGAATACTGTTCATTCGCTTGAAAATTGGATATCACTGCATCATCAATGGTCACTTTGCACTTGCTATCTTCCTCTATGTATTTTACTCTTTGAGCAGGATATTCCGGGTCGATCGGAACATAAGCAGCACCTGTTTTCAGCACAGCCAAAACAGAAACAAGCATCCAATGTGATCGATTGAGTTTAATGCCGACTAATTCCTCTGGTTGAAGTTGATACTCTTCCAATAGATAATTCGCCAAACGATTGGATAACTCATCGAGTTCTGTGTACGTCAATTGTACATCACCACTGGAACTCGGAACGACAAGTGCAATATTATTTGGAGTTCTATTCGACTGCGCTTTGAATAAATCCAATGCTGTTTCTTCCTCCGATAAAGCAATTTCTGGAGGATTGAATCCTTCCAATTGTTCCTGCACCTTTCCTGGAAAGAGGTATTGAATTGCACCCACTTTTTCTTGTGGTTTCACCAACACTTCCTGAAGCAAGCGCTTGAAGTGATGCATCATTTCACGAATGATTACCTCATCGTACACATCAGGATTGAAGACAAGGTCCATGTGCAGTTCGCCATTCAACTCTTGCATTGAAATATCTACATCGAACTTCGAGCGAATCTCTCCTTTTGAAGAAATCCCCTCTTCATCATAAATCTCACCTGAAGTACTTTCTGTAAGAGACGAGTCATTCAAACTGGTATTCTGATACGAAAACAGAACATCAAAAATAGGGCTTCGGCTTGTCTCTCTA
>JBGCDF010000378.1:0-12602 GCA_045105095.1 Crocinitomicaceae bacterium
CCAAGGTCCCCACCGTTCTTTTGAACAGTTGGATCTTCTGACCCCAACTTACTTTTCGCAACAGCCTTGAAATCCTCTCCACCCTCAATGCGCTTTTTCAAGTCAAGTAAGCGGTTGTATGCTTTCAAAGTATCTTCAGGAGTGGCATTTGATTCCAAACGGATCAATATGTGAGCAGCGTGAATTTCTTCTAAGGTACGATCGTATGCTTCACGAACCAATGCTTCGTTTTTCGTTGAATCAATAAGGTAAGGACGGGCTAGGGTCTTTTGGTATCCAGCCAGTTCCTTTTTCAAACGAGGAATTGTGTCGTAACCTAGCGCTTCTGCTTCTGCCACTTTGAGTTTAAACTTCTTGAAAAGCTCCATGTACTCGTCCAACGACTTTTTGTCGTATTGCGGGTCATCATTGTTTTTCAAGTAAATCTGTAAAAACTCAGATTTGGTAATTGGATCGCCATCAATTGTCATAATTACTGGATCTTCTTGCGAAAAACCGACAAGCGTGATCATGCAGGCAATAGCAAATGCAATTAATTTGTTCATAAGATTTAGTTTTTTAGATATCAAAAATAAATGTTCCATTCGAATTACGTCTCTTTGACGAATTATTTCAAACTATAGTTTGGTGCTTCACGTGTAATTGTTACATCATGTGGGTGACTTTCGTGCACACCGGCAGATGTAATTCGGATGAATTTCGATCCTTGAAGCCTATCGATGCTGGGAGAGCCGCAGTACCCCATTCCAGATCTAAGTCCACCAATAATCTGGTACATTACTTCTTCCAAACGTCCTTTGAATGGCACTCGACCAGAAATCCCTTCAGGAACCAATTTTTTGGCATCATCCGTGTCCGACTGGAAGTAACGATCTTTTGATCCTTTCTGCATCGCTTCTAATGATCCCATTCCACGATACGTTTTGAATTTTCTTCCTTGGAAAATAACCGTTTCACCTGGAGATTCTTCGACTCCTGCAAACATGGAACCAAGCATAACAGTACTTGCACCAGCAGCGATTGCTTTTACAATATCTCCCGTATACCTAATTCCTCCATCAGCAATAACCGGAACACCCGTGCCTTCTAGGGCAAGAGCTACATCGTTTACAGCTGTTAGTTGAGGTACTCCAACTCCCGCGATAATACGTGTCGTACAGATTGATCCAGGCCCGATTCCTACTTTTATTGCATCAGCTCCAGCATCGACTAACATAAGTGCCGCCTCTGGTGTGGCAATGTTTCCTGCAATTACATCGAGTTCAGGGAACTTTCGTTTCACCTCTTTTAATTTCTCTACAAATGTTTTGGTGTGTCCGTGTGCTGTGTCAATCACGATTGCGTCAACTCCCGCCTCTACAAGTGCTGATGTTCGCTCGATCGTATCATGTGTAACTCCTACCGCTGCCGCAACGCGTAAACGTCCGTATTTGTCTTTACATGAATTCGGATTTACACGTACTTTAATAATATCTCTAAACGTGATCAATCCGATCAGTTTATTATTTCCGTCAACGACTGGAAGTTTCTCAATCTTGTTTTCCTGAAGGATATCTTCTGCCTCTGAAAGATCAGTATCTTCAGAAGTTGTGATGATGTTTTCACTTGTCATTACTTCTCGAATCGGACGTTGAAGGTCTTTCTCAAAACGCAAGTCACGGTTGGTAACAATACCTTTAAGGATGTATTTTTTATCAACAACAGGAATACCACCAATTTTGTTCTCTTTCATCAACTGAAGTGCATCAGATACAATGGCCTCTTCTGATAAGGTCACTGGATCGAGAATCATTCCGCTTTCAGAACGCTTTACTTTGCGCACTTGTAAGGCCTGCGATTCGATTGACATGTTCTTATGAACTACTCCAATTCCTCCTTGCTGTGCCATGGCGATGGCCAAACTAGCTTCCGTTACTGTATCCATTGCAGCCGACACAATAGGAGTGTTCACTGCAATGTTTCGACTAATTTTACTTTTAAGGGAAACTTCATTTGGAAGAACTTCAGAATAAGCTGGCACGAGGAGAACATCGTCGTACGTCAATCCTTCTTTGATTTCTCCGAGATTTGAAAGGGGCATAATTGAACCTATTTGTGAAATAAATTCCTGCAAAGATAACATAAATTTGTCAGTATGAGTTGAAGAGTTTTGATCAACAAATTGTTAAAGAATTGAAAATCTATTGGGGAAAATGAATATATTGTATAACCTTGTCGTTAGAGTACAGCGGTTATGATGAAATTATCCTCCTTATTGTCCTTTTTTCTCCTTTTGAGTGCATCGCATGTGTACAGCCAAACGGATGGTGTCGAATCTTCAGATGATGGTTTGATTCAGCTTTCGGGGGTGGTTGTTTCCGAGGAAACATTAGGAGAACTTCCGTATACAACAGTTTTAAACAAAACTGGGGAAAGAGGAGTGTTCTGTGATTACTATGGCTATTTCACCATGGTTGTTTATCCAGGTGATACATTATTATTTTCAGCCTATGGTCATAAGACATCCAACTACATTGTACCAGACACTTTAGGAAATCAATTCTATTCAATCATTCATGTGATGGAGGTAGATACAATAGATTTGCCAGATGTTAAGGTGTATCCTTGGCCATCAAGAGAGGACTTTGCAAGAGCATTCGTGAATATGGATCCATACGATGATGCTATTCGTCGCGCTCAACGTCAATTGTCTGGTGAAAGTTTGGCTTTCGCAGCTGCTCGATTAGATGTTGATGGATCGTTGGCCTACGGTTCGGTTCAAAGTCAATATCAGACTCAATTGTACACTCAAAATCAATTGCCTGCGAACAATTTGCTTAATCCATATGCTTGGTCAAAGCTCATAAAGGATTGGAAGGAAGGCAAACTGAGTAAACAGTGACGTTAGTCCTGATACTGCAGTAGGCATTACAATTTCTCACGAAACAATTTGTTGTAAGAATCTCCAACAGAAGATTTCCCCAGAAAATATAACCAGCCATTTCGGATGAATTTGTCTGATGAGTGTATCCCCACCGACTCGATTGAACGTCCGAGTTTCGTTTGTTTAAGTGAAAACAACGTTAGCGAAGACTTTTTTGAATAAAAATAGAAGGTCCCACGAGTACTATCATGAATGATTCTCAATCCATTTTTGTCTTGGCTCTTAATTGGTGAGCAAATCTGATAATTCAATTCGAAGTTATCGTCGAATGCGTAAATAGAATCATTCTTGAAATTGAAGAAATAATGATCGTTTTTAAAACTAAAAACGGGAGTGTAAATAGCCTGAGTAATCGTTGATTCGAAAAAAGTTGCTCTTTCCAATTGATCTTGTAAAGTCTTAAGTTCAGCAATAGAAATTTCTTTCATTCTCGCATGATTCGTATAATTTTCCTCCTTTATAGATTGCGCTTCATCATTATTCGCTTTGGTGACAACAGAGTCTTCATAAAGGTACACCACCTCAGAACTTTCATCAGCATAATCAAACTTCCAAAGCAGAACGGACTGATTATAATTCATAAATCGTTTGAATAACAGCTTGATATCGGAACTGGCGACGCACGATTCGATTTCTGATTGATAGGAAGAGGTGTTGAAGTATTGATCAAACGAAAGTGCCCCGATCTGGATCGAAAAACGTTGGTAGCCATTCTCCATGATTAAGTACAAATTGTTTAAACAATCCTTCTCAAGTTTGGATGCTTTAAACATCAGCTGTTCTGAGATTATTACCTGTCCATCCCAAAGGACCTTCTCTATAAAGTACTTTCCACGATTCTTAAGAAGAAGTATAATTCCGCTCGAATCTTCAATTATATCAAGAATGTAATGGTCTTTCTTAGCGTAAAATTCGGATTGTCCCTGACTGATAGAAATAACTACCTCTTCTAGGTCTTGGTTGAGTTCGAGTGAGTCGTCAACCTGCCCGAAAGAAATTGCAGAAAGGCAAAGGAAGAGAGGAAGAAGTAACAGCTTCATGCTGTAAGATACAGGTAAAACTTCTTGTTAAAATCAATATTTCGTGAACGGTCAAATTGATTTAGCACAGAGTAGTTATTACACATTCAACGCGGTAAACAATCTCTTACCGAAGATTGATTTCAAAATCGAAGGATTCGAGAGATTTACCCCATTCTTTTATGCGTGCCTGTTGTTCCAATAGCTCCTGGTCTGCGCTATCACCATATTGATAGAATCTGAATCGTTTTAGATTCGGTAATTTAAATACTTCCTCAGGAAATTCTTGGAAGAAACTAAGATTAGTAAGCTGAAGCGATTCTAATTGTTTGAGGTTCGTCACTTTTTCGTTCAGCGACTCTAGGCCACATCCGTGACATGAGAATCGTTTTAGGTTTTGCAATGAATAGAATGATTCAGGGAGTTCCTTTACAGGTTCTTTTGAATATCCTAAGCTGAACGATTCAAGCTTTTTCAGCTGTCCAATTGATGGAGGAACGTGAGAAATTGGCGTGGCTCCACATGCACCTCCTTCAAATTCAAGAATTTTCAGGTTAGACAATTTGCTAATGCCATCAGGAATCCGAGTGAAGTCGTTGCATGCCAGCTTCAATTCAGTCAGACTCTTCAACTCAAGCACTTCCAAAGGAAAGTTAGGAAGATCACATTTATAGATACTCAAATGATCAAGAGAAGTTAACTCGCTCAGGGAGGGGATACCTTTTAGCGGGACCCCTTCGATAATCACCTGCTGAAGAGAAGGAGTTTGGGATATAAAGTCAGGAAAAAGTTTAAGAGGTGATTCCGAAAAGTAGAACCATGAATATCTGAAATAGAAAAGGTTCCTATAAGAACTGACAGAGTTCGGTATGGAGCCGTAACTGCAGTTGTCTATTACCAAGCCTACAAGCTTTTCACGAGGGATTTCGAAAAACTCCTTTGGAAAGGTCTGATTTGTATCTCCAATCAATCCGAGAGAAACAAAATTTCCTTTCTGTGCTTCTTCAATGGCCAAATCAATTCCTCGAACGGGAATTGTATCTTGCGAGTACGCGGTGAATCCAATTAGGATCGTAAGTGCGGCGAATAAAAACTTCATAAAATTGATTAACTCAAATCCTGAATCATCGTTAACTGCTTCGGTTTCGAGGACTTAAAAATAGGGTAACACAAAAAGTATTTCTCGACAGGATCCGTTAATGCGGAGATATTCAAATTATCGGAAGCATCAGAAACATCAACAACAGAACCGTCCTTCATCAATAGATTAATGTTTTCTCGGGTGATATTGTACGCCTTATTGGTCAATCGTTCTGAATATACGAAGTGATCAATTTGATTTTCAGTTAGACTCATTTTATCACCTACATACTTCCTCATAGCTGAAATACGCTCTTCTGAAAATGGCTCCTTCGAAATTTCAATTTTGAATAAATCACGTTCAACAATTCTTCTCGATAAATCAGAAAGCACTTTGTCCTCGTGGAATTGCCAAACTTTCATCGCTCCAAGAATATCAGCATCATCTAGTTGAGAAAAATGCTCAAGCGTTAGCGGATTAATCTTAAAATCTTCCTTCGAGATATTTTGAGACAAGAAATAGAGCAGAGAAGGGCTGCCGAACATTTCTGTTCCTTGCATTACTAATTCCTTCGCTCGTCTAAGAACATGAATCAGCATATATTCTGCAGCAACGACCGTTTTATGGAGGTATACCTGCCAGTACATTAGTCTACGCGCAATGATGAATTTTTCAATGGAGTAAACACCTTTTTCCTCAAGAACGAGATTTCCGTCCTTCACGTTCAACATCTCAATAATCCGTTCACTGCCGATTACACCCTCACTGACACCAGAATAGAAGCTATCTCTATTCAGATAATCCATTCGGTCCATATCCAATTGACTTGATACGAGCTGGTGTAAAAATGCCTTTGGGTACTTGTTCTGGAAGATCTTCAATGCGAGATCGAGTTCACCATCAAATTCCTCGCTCAATCGTTCAATGAAAAAGCTGGAAATATCCTCATGGCTAACACCGCTTACGATATCATGTTCTAAAGCATGACTAAAAGGACCGTGTCCGATGTCGTGCAGCAGAATCGCAAAAAGAACAGCTCGCTCCTCTGGATTCGAAATTTCATGACCTTTTCTACGAATGGTTGAAATCGCCTTCTGCATTAAATGCATCGCACCAATAACATGATGGAATCGAGAATGTAGTGCACCTGGGTATACCAAGTGAGAGAGTCCCAATTGTTTAATTCGACGAAGTCGTTGGAAATAAGGATGTTCAATAACATCATAAATAATCTCGTCAGGAATTGTAATAAATCCGTAGACGGGGTCGTTAATTATTTTCTTCTTGTTATTGTAGTTGACTTTTGAAGGCAATTGCATACTTTTAAATCGAAAACCAAAATTACCAAAAATATAGCGCATGCAAGTAAAAATCCTTTGGGCAGATGATGAAATTGAATTGTTGAAACCCCATATACTGTTTCTTGAATCCAAAGGATATTCAGTTGTTTCGGTAAATAATGGCTCCTCTGCAGTAGATGAAAGCAATGCTGAGGAGTTTGATATCATTTTTCTGGATGAAAATATGCCTGGGATTACTGGTCTAGAAGCTCTTTCTCGAATCAAGAAAGAGCGACCGTATGTTCCAGTTGTGATGATCACCAAAAGTGAGGAAGAGCATATCATGGAAGAAGCAATTGGAAGCAATATTGCCGACTACTTGATCAAGCCGGTAAACCCGAATCAAATTTTACTTTCAATTAAGAAGAATTTGGATTCGAGTAAACTCGTTTCTCAAACAACAAACTCGAATTATCAAAGAGAATTTCGTGAGTTGGGAATGCAGTTGAATAGTCGATTAGACAAAGACGAATGGGCAGAAGTATACGATCAACTGGTGTATTGGGAAATTAAGTTAGATGGCATTGAGGATAGCGGGATGCAAGAAATCCTCAGTATGCAGAAAAAAGAGGCGAACACTCAATTTTCTAAGTTCATTTCTGATAATTACCTCGATTGGTTGAATGGGGTGGAGGAAAGTCCACAAATGATTCATACACTCTTCAAAAATAAGATTAACCCACAATTAGAGGATAACAAGCCATTTGTTCTGGTGATCGATAACCTTCGTTATGATCAGTGGAAAATGTTGAGTCCAATTTTTTCAAAATATTATTCAATCAGTGAAGAAGAGATCATTTATTCGATTCTTCCAACTGCGACTCAGTATGCCCGAAATGCGTTTTTTGCAGGATTAATGCCTTCTGAAATTGCTAAGAAATTTCCGCAGTACTGGAAAGGAGAAGAGGAGGAAGGAAGTAAGAATCAATTCGAGAAGGAATTGATGGATACTCAATTGAAGCGCCTAGGTAGAAATGTTAAATGGTCATATCATAAAATCACGAACCTAGATAAAGGAAAGAAACTAGCCGATAATTTCAATGCATTATTGGAAAACGATTTGAATATCATCGTGTACAACTTTGTGGATATGCTTTCGCATGCGAGAACGGAAATGGAGGTTATTCGCGAGTTAGCTGATGATGAATCGGCGTACAGATCGCTGACCGTTTCATGGTTTGATCACTCACCTTTGCATGATATCGTGAAGAAATGTGCCGAATCCGGTCGAAAAATGATCATAACTACAGATCACGGGACAGTTCGGGTAACAAACCCAGTCAAAATAATAGGAGAGCGCAGTACCAACACCAATTTGCGTTACAAGACAGGCCGTAACTTGTCATACAAGCAAAAGGATGTGTTCCAGATCAAAGATCCGCAAGATGCTTATTTGCCGAAATCATCGATGTCTAGTGAGTTCGTATTTACGCGTGACGCAGACTATTTCGTATATCCTAACAACTACAATCATTTTGTTAATTACTACGGAAATACTTTCCAGCATGGTGGAATATCATTGGAAGAAGTATTGATCCCGTATGTTGAATTGATGCCTAAATAATTCATGGAAATACAGATTCAATCGGTTCAAGACCTTCCGCATGCAGCGAAGACGTTTTTGGATAAGGTCGGACACAGAAAGATTTTTGCATTCGATGCAGAGATGGGAGTTGGGAAAACTACTTTCATTATTAGTTTGCTGAGTGCGATGGGAGTGGAAGATGCTGAAGGTTCACCGACCTATTCATTGGTCAATGTGTACGAAAGCCAGATGTTCGGTAAAGTGTACCATTTTGATCTTTATCGAATTGAAGATGAGTCAGAAGCGCTCGATATAGGGATTGAGGAAATGCTCTACGGAGATGGTGTATGTCTAATCGAATGGCCAGAAAAAATCAAGAACCTGCTTCCAGATAATACGATTTGGTCGTATATTCGTAAAAACGGAGACGATTCCAGAACCCTAACGATAGATTTATGATCACCGATCCAGAAATTTTGCGTCAATTGATGTCTCAAGGAAGCCTTCTTCCAAAGGAGGAAATGCTTGAGGTGGCTCGCAAGAAAGGAAATCTTTACATCGGAATTCCGAAGGAAATTTCGTTTCAAGAGCGACGAGTAGCGCTCGTACCGGAAACGGTCGCAGTGCTAGTGGCAAATGGTCACAGAGTGAAGGTTGAAACGAAAGCCGGTAATGGAGCGAATTTCACAGATCGCGATTACAGCGAGGCTGGAGCAGAAATTTGCTACGATCACAAAGACATTTTCGAGTGTGACATCATTTTTAAAGTGGCGCCACCATCTGAACCAGAAGTGGAAATGATGAAGGGGAACCAGACGCTCATTTCAGCACTTCAAATTTCCATTCAGCCAAAGAGAATCCTTCAAACATTGATGGATAAAAAGATTACCGCAATCGCTTGGGATTACATTCGAGATGAAAGTGGAGTTTTTCCAGTAGTACGGACCTTGGGTGAAATTGCTGGTACTACGTCAATGCTGGTCGCTGGACAATTGCTTTCTTCTTTCAGTGAAGGAAAAGGAATTATGCTCGGAGGAGTGGCGGGTGTTCAACCAACTGAAGTCGTGGTGATTGGAGCTGGGACAGTAGGCGAATATGCAACTCGCGCTGCGCTTGGGCTTGGAGCTTCCGTGAAAGTGTTCGATAATTCAATTTCACGTCTGCGTAGGCTACAGAATGACCTTGGAACACGAGTGTATACTTCTGTTATTCAACCAAAAGTACTGGCAAAGGCCCTTATGCGTTGTGATGTTGCTATTGGTGCACTTAGAGCGCCATTGGGCAGAACGCCATGTATTGTCACTGAAGAGATGGTTCAGCAAATGAAAGAAGGATCTGTGGTGGTTGATGTGAGCATAGATCAAGGCGGATGCTTTGAAACATCCCGCGTGACGAATCACGATCATCCGACCTACTCGGAACATGGTGTAATTCACTATTGTGTGCCGAATATCGCATCGCGTGTCTCAAGAACGGCGTCATTTGCACTTTCCAATATTTTCTCTCCAATCTTAATTGATATGGGGGAAAAAGGAGGCTGTAAAGGATTAATTGCGAGTAATGTCGGTTTTAGAGGAGGTGTATATATTTACAAGGGAGTTCTTACAAGCGAGGTCCTTGGTAAAGTATTTGATTTGAAATACAAAGAGATTGATTGGCTCATCATGGGCGGAAAATAAGATGATCACCCCCTTAAACCTTCCCAAAGCACAACTGAAACTTACGAAAAGAGACCGTCAAGTCTATGTCCGATGTTTAATTCGTCAGAAGGATTTGGTGTGCACTCCTGAGGAATGGGTACGGCAACATGTTATCAATTATCTGATTGTGAATAAGGGAGTTTCTAAAGGTAGAATTGCCTCTGAGTTTCCATTGGAATACAACGGTCGCTCAAAACGCGCGGACATAGTTCTTTTTGATGAATTTGGTCGACCCACGATGATTGTTGAGTGCAAAGCACCCGAGGTTTCGATCACTGAGAAAGTAGTCTATCAAATTGCTCAGTATAATTCTCAATTAAACGTAGATCGTTTGCTTCTAACCAATGGATTGGTGCACATTTTTTGTGAGATTGATAGGGAGAACGGAAAGTTGATCTATCATGAGGAATGGCCGGGCTGGTAATTAATTTTCCAAGTTGAACTTTTCCACAATTGAGTTGTTTTTGAAACGCACACGTGCAGTCTCATTTCCGAAGCTATCCAATTTTATTGCGAAACCATCAATAAGTCCGTATTTGTATGGTACCAGTTTTGCAAGTTGACCATTGTCGTAATAATATTCGACACTTCCATGCAATGATTGGCATTTGAAGGTGTATTTTTCTTGAATAGTACCATTCTCATAGTAGAAGCGGGATTCAACAAGTTCACCATTTTTGAAAACATTCGTGAAATCATGTTTACTGGTGTCATCTCCCCAATAATTGTTTAATTCTCCTGTGAAATTGGACATGATATTTTGCTCGCAAGTTATGGCATAGGGGTAAACGACAGCGGTCTGACAGCTGTCCATTTTATCTTGAGAGCTGGATGCTTCTGTAGATACTGGATTATTACAAGAACCCGTTAAAAACATTATCGACAGCACAAGAAGAGGATTCTTCATATAGAGTTTGATTAAGTAAAACTTAGTTCTGAGAGCTCGCGTCCAATACTTTGTATACCACTCAAAATTTTATCAGTTTGTTTTTCAGATGGTGTTTTTTTACCCCGAACGTATTGAGACAATAGAGTAGGGTTCATACCAATGTGTTCAGCTAAAAAAGTAGCATTTAGCACACGGTAATACTGAAAAAACTGCTTCAAATCTAGCCGTAGCTTTAAGTTATCGCGGGTAATTTCAACGCCGTTATCTTCATACGCCAAATTCAATGCTTCAATCAAATTTTGATACAACTCTGGAATCGTTTTTCCAGTAGAGAATACATCCTCTTGATCAGCGAAGGCGGAGTAACCGGTAGTCGTTTTTTCTACAGTGATTGCGATTTTCTTCTTTGAATGTTTCATTACTTATTGTTTTATTCCTGCTTGTTTAAACAGCTTCTTTTGTAATCCTCTTCCTAATTCTTGACTTCCATGATTGGGGAAGATGATTACCCCGTCAATGGAATCATGTTTTAGTTTAACATGTGAACCTTTTTGAGAGACAGGATACCATCCTGCCCTCGTCAATTTTCGATATACTTCTGAACATTTCATAAAGGTATATTTTTATTTACTTTATTTCAAGTTTTTTGTCAATATTTATTTACTTTTTGAATAAATAGCAAACCTTATGAATTCGAAATGATCATACAGGGAAATCCTGCGAACATTGAGCCTGGATAGTTTCAATGATGATAAGTGTAGTGAGGTTAGGTCGGCTACTTTCTATATAAATTACTCAAAAAAATGACATCAATAACAACATTTACAATTTCTATGTTACTTTTTGAAGATTATACATTTTACTAAAAAAAGTATGCGCACCTTATCCTCGCTAATTGCCATTTTTGTGTTGATCTCTTGTCAATCTCAGGAAGAACATAAAGAGCAAAACGACAAAAATATTTCTGAAAAAGAAGCGTCCCTAGTTTTTATTGATCCATCGATTATTGACTCTGCAGATTTGGGAATAATGTTCTATCCGTCAGAGACGTATAATTCATCCAAATTAAAGGTGAAAAACGGAAAAAGAACGGCAAACACAGGGAAGGACTTCGAGATCTATCTTTTAAACGACATCATTCCTCATTGGTACGGAACAGAATGGGATTTCAATGGTTATACGGCCATTCCGAATCAGGGAGTAATTGCATGTGGATACTTTGTATCGACAACACTTTTGCACATGGGAATACAAGTAAATCGATATAAAATGGCTCAGCAGGCGGGTCTGTATGAAGCTCAGACTTTGGCGCTTTCTGAAGACAATTACCGAACCATTCGGGGAATAGATTCTCTGGAGGTTGTATTGAAGAGAGATTATACAGATGGTATCTATTTCGTTGGATTAGATAATCATGTTGGATACTTGTACATTAAGAATCAAATACCGTACTTTATTCATTCAAATTACATTGAAGATAAAGTGATGATTGAAAAGGCATTTTACTCTCCTGCATTCGAAAGTGGAATTTATGTCATCGCTGAGATATCTACAAATGAGGAACTCTTGGAGCGATGGAGAAGGGGACAGACGGTTCCAGTTGTTCTTCCTAAATAAAGAGAATGGAAAACGAGGATTATTTAGAAAAAAATAAACTATCCTGGAACAGACGAACAGAAGTACACGTTGATTCAGAGTTTTATGACAACGAGTCGTTCATCAACGGACGATCCTCGCTGAATTCAATAGAACTCGAATTGCTAGGAGATTTAGCGGGAAAGAAAATTCTGCATCTGCAATGTCATTTCGGACAAGATACTATCTCCTTAAGCCGAATGGGAGCCGAAGTAGTTGGAATCGATTTATCTGATGAAGCCATACGGACTGCTCAGAAACTAGCCACTAAAACAGGACAATCAACGAAGTTTGTTTGCTGCGATGTATATGATCTTCCCAACCATCTAACTGAAAAATTTGATATCGTATTTACGAGTTACGGCACGATCGGTTGGCTGCCAGACCTGGATAAATGGGCAAACGTAGTTCAGCATTTCCTCAGACCGGGAGGAGAGTTCATTTTTGCAGAGTTTCATCCTGTGGTTTGGATGTTTGATGATGATTTTAC
>JBGCDF010000379.1:0-4042 GCA_045105095.1 Crocinitomicaceae bacterium
TCACAAGTGGGTTAAAAATGGAGGATGGCGTGAAATCAGTGTGATACTCGAAGCTGCCAGTCACATACATTAGATCATCATTCACATAGATATCACCCATATTCGTACTATTGAAAGTTGTTCCCCCGTTGAAATCCGTCGCCCAGATAAAGTCACCCAAAGAATCGTACTTCGCGATAAATCCTCCCCAGAATCCTGGTGGGACATCACATGATTTTAGTGCCACTGTATCAGGAGATGGATCAACATCAAAGAAGGAATCAAATGGACTGTATTGTCCTGTCCCAGCTGAAAAATTCCCGTAAATCGCGACGTTTTCATCTTGATCTAGATCGAGCGCATGAGGAGTATTTGGTGCACCTGCTCCATCAAGGGCAAATCCCCAATCAAGACTTCCATCCGAATTTTTATATCGTGCCAGAAAAGTAGAGAACCCACCATAGTTTGCGACTGTTTGAGTACTCGAGGTTGGATCCAAATCGATGGAATCTTCGAAAGCTCCGTAGAGATAGAAATACTCGTCGCCTACCTCAAAATCACTGACGTATTCGAGACCAGGCCCGATAATGATATGCGCCCATTGAAAATCGCCTAGCTCATTATATTTGGCCATATAAATGTTAGAGTATGGCCATGTGGTAAGTGTATACGTATTGGTGGGTGAGGGATCAAAGTCGTAGGTTCCGGATAAAGAGCCCGCTACAATAAACTCCTCATCAACCGTCATTCTCACTTGACCAAGCGGAACACTGTTCATATCCTTGAACCAAAGAAGTGATCCGTTTGAATCATATTTAGCGATAAACGAACTGTTCGAATTAGTTGCAGTGTAAACCGTGTTGCTTCCGAGCGGATCAAAATTGACGGAGCCTTTGAAGGTACCTGTGATCACAATATTCTCAATGGAGTCTAACAGAATATCTGAAAGTATTGACTCCGAGCTTGACGTTGTTGTTTCGAGTAAAAAACCCCAAATTAATTGACCATTCTTATCGTATTTTACTAGCGCACCGTCTCGAACTTCCGCCGATAAATTTTGTGTGTTCGATGATGGATCGATATCAACTGTTCCATCCATGGTGTTCATGAAATAGGTTTCGTCTGAGGAATTCGTAATGTGATTAGGATAGGTATAAACCGAGTCGTATTTCACGCTCCATTGATAATTACTCAGCGAATCATATTTAACAAGAAAGGCAGCGTCTCGATATAACAAGTTCCCGGAATACGAATAAACTGGTGTAGTGGTAAGAATTGCTTCTCCCGCCGATGGATCAAAGTCAGTTGCATTTTCAAACAAGCCACTAGCGTAGGCGCTTTTGTCCGAATCAACGGTTATGCGGTCGCCAAAATCCGAATATCCACCTTGAATATAAGACAAGAAGTAATGATTACCAATGGAAAACACATCGTTCAAAGCACCGCTGTTTGCATATTTCGAAACGAACCCCATTTTGTAGTAACTCGATACACTTTGATTGAGGGTTGCAATAGTGGTAACACTCGGCCCAGTATCGAAGTCAGTTGTTCCGATGAAATAGCCAGTGATAATTGGTCCATCAGCAGCACTTAAGGTAAGCCCACTAATATTATTTGAATGAGATCCTTCAATTAAATTGAGTGACAATTGGTAGCCCGTGGTATTGTTATGTTTGGTGAAAAACAAATTATCATTAGAGGCAAACGCATTATATTCTCCAGCCACGAAAATCTGGTTGGATAAATCAATCGCTACGTAGAGTGGAAGATTTGATGTTCCTGAAAACGGAGAGTT
Source organism: Crocinitomicaceae bacterium (assembly GCA_045105095.1). Lineage (GTDB taxonomy): Bacteria > Bacteroidota > Bacteroidia > Flavobacteriales_D > Crocinitomicaceae > UBA4466. The sequence goes on from JBGCDF010000379.1 coordinate 1,775, forward strand.
CCAAATTTGGCTTCCTGATGTATCCCTTTTTTCAAGGTATGCGCCTTGACCGATACTCCCAGTAAAAACAATGTCATTGGCTTGATCAATTGCGAGGTCATTGATGGTATAACTACCTTGATTAAAACAATGACTCCACGAATATCCACCTAGCGAATCATACTTGGCAAGAAAGTGATGTGTCGTAGCTGTTTCTATGGCAATACCCGCAGATGGATCCATGTCTACGGAACCCTGAATAATTCCCGACATAAATAGGTTGTCGTCGTTATCAATCGCAATTTGCGTTCCTTCGTCATCCCCAGTTCCGCCAATCGAATAACCCCAGACGTAATTTCCCAATGAATCGTACTTCGTGAAAAACACATCCCAAGACCCATCCGAGAATAAGGTATCTTGATAATTCGATCCGAATAGCGCTTGATGTTTGAATTTACCAACGAGAATGATATTATTATCTGAATCCGTGACAACTTCGGAAGGATAGACCGAATGGAGAGTTGGAATTATTTGTGACCACAGGTGATTTCCATCGGTATCATATTTTAAAATATATCCGTGCTCCGGCCAGTATATATATTGTCCAGGATCATAGTCGATTTTGATTGAGCTAGAGTCTTGGTTCGCATCATAGAACAAACGTCCCTTAAAATTCCCCGTAAAAACGAGGTTCCCATCTGAATCAACCGTAATACTACTGACATGATCAATGCCTCTTCCTCCAATATTTTTTGCCCACACAAAGTTCAATTGGTCGTCGTACTTCACGAGAAAGAGATCATCTAATTGACTTTTAGAAGTAAGGTTGTATTCCGAGGATGATGGATCAAAATCAGCATTTTCCCGCAAATATCCGATTACAAACAGGTTACCATTTGCATCTACAGCCTGCGAGACGGGTTTTACATATCCGCCCAACTCTAGGGTATCTGTGGCACTTATCGCCCAATCAAGTCCATAAGATTGACTAAGAACGAAAGTTGAACACAAAACAGCGATGAATAGAGAAATCGATTTAATCATTTGAAGTGTTTGGTAATAGTCTTTAAAGGTAGGAAATTTGGAGAAGCTGTTGTTGGACTAGTTTTCGCATACAGATAAAACGACATTCCCCGTTTTTTTGACCTGATTCAACATAGCGATAAGCCTCAATGATATCGTCGAATGGATATGTTCGATCAATCACCAGCGTAAAAGCTTTTAATTGCGCAAGTTCTGCCAGAAATTCAATGTCTTTCTTTTTCGTCAAGGGAATTGGAAAGATGACCTTTCTTCCAAAGAACAATGGAGTAAGCAATGTCAGAAAAATATTCTGTCCACCTTTACCGAGTTCTGTCGAAGCGTAGATTCCTTTTTTCTTAAGACGAGGTTTGCACGCACCGAAGGACGATTTTCTAACTACATCAAATATGAAATCAAATTTTTGATCGACCTCGGTGAAATCTTCCAGTTGACAATCAATAACTTGGTCAGCGCCGTTTTCATGTTGTGTAATTTACGTAGAGCTACTAGAATAATTTCGTGTTTACATATTTTATGAGATTGAGTAGACCTGTAAAATTTCAGTCTATCTTGATTATATGGGAGGCTTATTCCGTTCGATTCTAAATAGATTTAAGGAAATATAAAAATTCACCACTATGAAAAAGCAATTTTTTGCTAGCGTATTCGCCATTTGTGCATCTGCTTCAATGGTTTACGCATCGAATTCTCCAACGGAAAAGGAGTCAAAAGAACAGAAGAAAGTTGTCTCTGCTGATTATGGACTTTGTCAATCAACGTATGACGCGGCATACTCGTATGCTTATACGGCAGCGGTTATAGCTGGACATTCAGGATTAACCCGATCATCCCTAGCTCATCGCTATGCCGAAGATCAAGCAAGAAGATGCATGTTAGGAGGTTAACTTATTTCAAATGCTAAGTAGACTCTTTTGGGAGTCTACTTATTGAGTAATGCAAGTTTGATATGTCCCAAATGGTGCTCACAATGCCAAGCGTAGGTTCCAATGGCTTCCAATAATGACACTTCTTGTCCATGTTCTGGATGAACATAGTACCGTTTAAGATCATTCTCTGATAGGCCATTCAACAAGCGCGTCCATTTGGAATGTAACGCAGTCAGTAACCGTACTGAATCTGAAAGATCATCTTCCAAATTATCGCTCAATTCTCCCCATAGATTTTCAAAATAGGGTCGAATGGTCGGTGAGTCCTCTGTTCAGGTTATTTTGAAACGAATAATGCTATTCATGTGGCTGTCCGCAC
>JBGCDF010000380.1:0-3047 GCA_045105095.1 Crocinitomicaceae bacterium
CTTTCACCTCACACGGCTCCTCGAGAATTAATCCGAAGAAACTCCCACAAAGATTCAGTATTCTTTACGTTAGGATAGTCCTTGTAAAGTATCCTGTCCTTTGCAGATTTCTGATGATGACAATGACGATGCAACAATTGCAGATTATTCATTCTGTGAGTTCCACCATGGGCTCTCGGAATAATATGGTCTTGTTCCATTAAGTCGTCACTTTTAAAATATAGTCCACAATGATTACATTTACCTTGTTGCCTTTTGAGTAGTTTAATACTCATCGGAGACAGCAATGGAAATTTCTGTAATCGTCTACCCCAATAAGTCCAATCTCCATCATATGGTGAACGGCTTCCTTTAACTGGTATATGTCGTTTCATTCTGAAATTACAATACTTAGCTAAGGTTAGTTTACCATCAGGAGTACCAAAATCCCATCTCCCTCTTTCCATGAATCGCCAATACTTTTGAGCAATCCATCTCCGACCTTTTGTATTGTGTCGTCGGAATGCCCACCTTCTCAATTTTTGGTACATTAAGTAATCCATCCTTGAAAAGATTTTACCTGAATTCACTTTGTTGTAATAATTACACCATCCAATAATAATGGGGTTTAAAACATGAATTAGGAAGGCTTGAGGTGAAGCTCGATGACTTCTGATGAGGTCTTTGAGTCGAAGTAGATGCTTTTTCTGTGCCTTCTTCGAAGGTTTGATAAGTGTTTTGAAACCAAGATATTTTCCTCTACATTTCCCGCTGTGTTTATTACTCACAGGGTATTGTCGAATATTGAATCCTAGAAAATCAAATCCTGCATCTTTATCTTGATAAGAATCAAGCGTATGACAGATGCTAGTTTTAGATTCTTTAAGATTCAATCCAATATCTTTGAGCCATTTACTTATCTCCACTTGACAAGCTTTTACTACTTCGAGGTCAGGATGAGTAATCACAAAATCATCAGCATATCGAATCAGCGAAGCACCAGAAATAAATGTTCTTACACCTCCTTTCATAGGACTCCTTTTAGGAAAACATTTCTTGATATGATTCTCCATACCGTGTAAAGCTATGTTAGCCAATAGTGGAGAAATCACACCGCCTTGAGGCGTCCCTGCTTTGGAAGGGTAAAAGACATTCTTTTCCATAATGCCTGCTTTTAACCATCCTTTGATAAGTCTTCTCATCGTTGGAAAAGTATTCAACTTTTCGAGAAGTTTATCATGGTTGATTTTATCAAAACACTTTTCAATATCTGCGTCTAACACAAATTTTGATTTTTGTTTGATGCTGTTGAAAATTGCCATTACTGCATCGTGTGCACATCGAGCAGGACGAAAACCAAAACTGTTGGGTTCAAACTTTGCTTCCCATTCAGGTTCTAAAGCTAGTTTAGCCAAAGCTTGTACTGCACGGTCGTGGATGGTAGGAATACCAAGAGGACGTTTTTCCTTTGAGTTGGATTTAGGAATATAAATCCTTCTTACCGCTTTGGGGCGATAATTTAAATTCAAAGTGGAAGCAAGTTCCAATCTTTCTTTTGGTAGTAAAGATTTCTTACCATCAATTCCAGCAGTCTTTTTACCTTGATTGTCTTGGGTGACTCTTCGTACTGCAAGTAATCGAGCTGATTTAGATTTCAGCAATAACTTTTGGAGTTTGTGAACTGTGATTTTATCATCACGCTTGCTAGCCTGATAAATCCGCTTTTGAAGTTTGTATACCTGACATTCAATAGAATGCCATTTGATGGTAGACCATTCATACGCTAAAATGTTATTTGATTCTGCGTTCATCTTTTTAACTTTTACTAACTAGATTTATCATTAATTCTCGTTGAGTACGTCAGCATATCCAACGGCTTTCCCGAAGGCATTGGCTTCTTACTCAATCTCTCCATATTACTGCATGCGGATGGCTTCCTTCTGCCAACATAATAACAGAGCAAGTAATATGGTTACCTTGTTCCTCATCTTTATTTTACGAGACCTTAGCGTCACACTATCCACCGGATTGTATTTGAATGAGTAATAACAGCGTTTTAAAACTGTTATTCGACAATCATACTTTTTAGTCCAAGCCTGTCATTCTGCTTTGGCTTGTTACCGATAACGATGGTTCAATCGTGTGTTCGTTAACCTGTTAATCAGGTCTTCCTACACATAGTCTCAAACTTGCATGGGATTCTCCATCAGACTTGGGGTTACCTGCGTTCATTCCCGCTTCACCCTTTGGATTTGCCAATTTCCAATGGATGGGGAAAGTGTTTTCGTCCACTCATTTGGACGGAGGAGTAAGCTACCTCTCCTCACTAAAGATGAAGTTATTAAATCCAACTAGTTGGATTTAACCTCTGGTTATTGGTTCGCCAGAGAACAAGTCACACTAAAACATTCGATTCGCCAACCTCATAAATTCATCAACACTATAACCATGAAACATCAATGCACAGACTTGAAGTGATTCATTCAAGAAGAAAAATTCTATCCATGTTTTCTTTCCATAACCTAAAATATCATCGGTGAATTTTCGATAACCAATTGGGACAAAAGAGAAAGCTTCTCCTTTTTGAGTCAATACATTTTCACCGTTTTCATTAAAGCGTCCCCTCGAAGCATCGAAGCGGTAAGAGCGTGGATAACCTGGAAGATATTTGATTTTTAGTTCTCCATCTGTGGTGATTAATTCCGTTTTTTTGAAGTTGGAAATTGGCATTAATTTTTTCATAATTGTTTGTTCTTAATGATTTAAAAAATTGGTTAAAAATTATCCTGCTGTTGGTTTGATACATTTTCATTTTCTAATACTCTGAGGGAAATAAAATTGTAGTATAGCTTCTATCTCCTTCAGTAATTATCCAAATCTTTTCCTCACGATGTAGTTTTTTCAAATCTTGCAGTAAGTGATAAACCGAAAATATTCGGTTCTTTTCGTTGATGGCGGTATCGTTATTCTTCCAATCTTCTTCGCAGCAATCTCCCCAATCGTTGTTTAAATGTCGATTGATAGATTGCATTAAAAAGAGCGCAAAGACTGGATTCTCTTTTGCTATT
>JBGCDF010000381.1:0-6925 GCA_045105095.1 Crocinitomicaceae bacterium
TTGATCCTTCTTCACCAGACCAGCGTGTTGCTTTCATTGAGGAAGATACGGGATGTAAGTTATTACTTGATCAAAAAGAGTTGGATGCATTTATTGCTCTGCAATCAACACTTTCATCAAAAAGACCGTCAAACACGATCAAACCAACTGATCTGGCCTACATCATCTACACTTCAGGGACGACAGGAACTCCGAAAGGAGTGAAAATTGATCATCACAATGTTGTCCGTTTGTTCAAAACGGATCCTTCACTCTTTGAGTTTACTTCTAATGATGTGTGGACGATGTTCCACTCCTACGCCTTTGATTTCTCAGTCTGGGAGATGTATGGAGCACTTCTCTTTGGAGGAAAGCTAATCGTCGTTCCTCAGCGCATCGCTCAAGATACTTCGGCCTATCTCCAGTTAATGGAAAAACATGGAGTGACGATACTGAATCAAACACCTTCGGCATTCTACGGTCTTTCGAAGATGGCAGAGGAGAAAAACACGGAATTGAACATTCGCGCGGTGATCTTCGGAGGAGAAGCATTGAGTCCAGGTCGTCTTTCAGAATGGAATAAACAATATCCGAAGTGTGAATTGATCAACATGTATGGAATCACCGAAGGAACAGTTCATACGACCTTCAAGCGCATCGATCAATCAGCGATAGAGCAGAACTTGAGTAACATCGGTACAGCCATTCCAACAGTGAAATGCCTAGTGCTGGATCAATACATGAATCTGGTGCCAACAGGCGTCGGAGGAGAACTCTATATTGGAGGTGAAGGCGTTGCTCAGGGCTATTTGAATCGAGAAGAACTTACAAACCAACGTTTTGTAGAGAATCCATACAATACTTCAGAGCGCTTGTACCGAACAGGAGATAAAGTTCGTCTGCTGCCAGATGGTGATTTAGAATACCTCGGGCGAATTGATGATCAGGTGAAAATCCGAGGATATCGCATCGAACTAGGAGAGATAGAACACGCATTGCAACAGCATGAGTCAATTACAGACACAGTGGTCATTGCTCGATCTAACGAAGAGGGAGTAAATGAACTGGTGGCCTACATGGTTAGCATACAAGAAGAAACAGTGGCCGACTTGCGTTCATTCTTGAGTCAACAGCTTCCTGATTACATGCTTCCGTCGTACTATGTTCAACTGGACGAACTTCCACTCAATAACAATGGAAAAGTAGACAAAAAAGCGCTGCCTCAGCATGAAAATACGGGCATTGCAACTGGAGTTGAATATGTTGCTCCTCGCAATGAAATTGAGGAGAAACTGATTAACATTTGGCAGAAGATTCTGAAGAAAGAAAGCATTGGAGTGAAGGAAGACTTCTTCAATTTAGGAGGTAACAGTATCAAAGCTATGAAAATCATTGGAGCGATACAGGACGAATTCGATCACACGATGGAAATACGAAAAATATTCGCAGAACCAACAATTGAAACCATCGCATTGGATATTGAGAACGCTGCGTGGATGAAAGAGAATCAGCAAGGAACAGAAAAAAAGAAGATTATTATCTAGCCTATGAGTGAAATAGCAAATCTTATAAAAGAATTAAAAGAGCATGGAATTGGCCTAAAGGTAATAGGTGACAATTTGGAAGTTTCTTTGTTCAAAGATGATGTCGACGAGGCTATTTTTGATCAGCTAAGAGCGAAGAAACCTGAGATCATCGCTTACATCAACTCCTTGGAGGTGAAATTTAAACATGAACCCATCAAGCGCTCTCCGCGAAAAGATGTTTACAGTTTATCAAATGCTCAACTTAGAATATGGGTTGCAAATAAATTCGATGGAGCGAGCAGAGCATATAACGTTCCTGAAAAAGTGTATGTTGAGGATGAAGTGAATATGCAGACCCTTAAAATGGCTATCCTCAAAACCATAGAGCGTCATGAGATTTTAAGAACGATTTTCGTGGAAAACAATGAGCATGAAATTCAACAAAAGGTAATTCCTATAGATGAAGTGGATTTTCCAATAAATTTTGTGGACTTGAGGAAATCTCAGAAAGAATCCGTTTTGGAGAATCATTCTCAGGAAGAATTATTGCAAAACTTCATGGATGAAGGTTATCTCGAACCCTTCGATTTAACGGATTATCCTTTATTCCGAATAAACTTGTTTCAATTGGATGAGAAGAGATATGTTTTATATTACATCATGCATCATATCATTTGCGATGGATGGTCTTCCCAAGTCTTTTCCAGAGATGTGCTTGCCTTTTATGATCATTTATCAGGTTCATCTGAGAAAACAAATACCTTGAATGAACTAACTATTCAGTATAAAGATTACGCCGAATGGCAAAGGGGACAAATGAAAGATGATTCCAATTCAAAACAAAGAGCATATTGGCTGGATTACCTATCAGGAGAACTACCTCGACTAGATTTCCCATTAATGAATAGAAGACCTCTCTTTAAAACCTTTGATGGACATCGATTTGTGGCATTTTTAGGGGCCGATATAACGAATAAGTTAAAAGCTTATGTGGAGGATAATGGAGGAACTCTTTTTATGGGCTTACTCACGGCGTGGAATATTTTGTGCCAAAAGTATACTCATCAACGTGATATTATTATTGGAACATTGATTACGGGAAGAGATCACCCAGATTTACAGAATCAAATAGGATATTATGTAAATACTATGGCATTAAGGAATAACCTTGAGCAAAGCGATAATTTTGACTCGTTCTTTCAAAAAGTCAAGGAGAATACCTTAAACTGTTATCAACATCAGTCATACCCGTTTGATCATTTAGTTGATGAATTACAAATCGACAGAGAAAGTGGAAGAAGTGCAATTTTTGACGTGATGCTCACAATGGATAATATTGAAGACGATATATCCAGCAGTTCTCAGGTAATGGGAAATGAGATTATTGATGACGGATACATCGCTACAAAATTTGATATAGATGTCAATTTTCAAGAAGTAGGAGGAGGAGTCTCGTTTCAGGTAGTTTTCAATACTGACTTATATTCGAGTGAGATGATTAAGCGGGTAATGAATAATTATCAAAGACTGCTGAAGATGCTTCTGGAAAATCGTCAGGAGCGAATTGATCAATTGGATTTTCTATCGGAAAAGGAGAAGTCACAACTCCTCTTTGATTTCAATAAAGAAGTGAAGGAAACTCAGTTTAATAAGGGAGTTGCAGAGTTATTTGAACAACAAGTGAGTCAATCCCCTGATAATATTGCTGTCGTTTTTTCAAAGAAAAATGAGGATGGTCGCTATGAGGAACGAAAACTTACCTACGATGAATTAAGCGAAATGGTCAATCGGTTTGCTATATATTTGAAACAAACTCACCGAATTGAATCAAGAGATTCAGTGGGAATAATAGTGAAAAGATCAGAATGGTCAATTATTTCAATGCTTTCATTGTTGAAGTTGGGGTGCGCTTATGTTCCTATCGATCCAATGCTCCCGCAAAAAAGAGTTGATTTCATAAAGAGTGACGCTAACCTGAGACTGACGATTGATGATCAAATAATTTTAAATTATTTTTCAGATAACACTATTGACGATTCAGCCGTTCAGTCATGGAGAAGTGATCCAGACGATCTTGCATATGTGATTTATACTTCAGGAACATCAGGAAGCCCTAAAGGAGTTATGATTCAACAAAAATCAATGTTGGACTATGTCCTGACCTTCAAAGACTATTTTAACGTGAATGAAAAGGACAAGGTTATCCATCAATCCTCTATTTCGTTTGATACGCACATAGAAGAAATATTTCCTGCAATCTTATCAGGCGCGTGTGTATTGATTGGGGAAAACGGAAAGGGAGACATCTCTGAACTTGAACATCAAGTAATGCATAACGGTGCTACGATTCTCAGTACTACCCCATGGGTTTTGCGAGAAATTAATAAGTCTAATGCGGATTTAGGTAGCTTAAGATTGCTGATTAGTGGAGGTGACGTATTCAGTGTGTCATTTGTTTCGAATTACCTTGGGAAGATAGATGTCTATGATACGTATGGACCGAGTGAAACAACAGTTTGTGCCACTGCTATGAAGATCAAGAGTGAAGAGGATGATAAACTAATTGGACAACCATTTAATAATACGACGGTACATATTTTAGGGGATAACGCTGAATTGTTACCTGTAGGTGCTCTTGGAGAGATCTGTATCGGCGGAAATGGTCTCGCTAAAGGGTACTTGAATTTACCTCAGTTAACCGAAGAGAAATTTATTTCGAATCCTTTTTCAGACGAAGGTATGCTCTTTAAGACAGGTGACCTCGGTAGGTGGACTGAAGAGGGGAGTTTGCAGTTTGTTGGAAGAAAAGATGATCAAGTTAAAATCAGAGGATATAGAATAGAAAAGGAAGAGATTAGAGTTTGCTTACTGAAGCACCCCAAGATCAAAGAGGCCCTGATTGATGTAACGAAAAATAAACATCAGGAGCAAGAACTGTTACTTTACTTTACGCTCAATGAAACTGCTGAATTAGATTCTAAACTGAAAGGAGGAACGTACGATACTTTCTTAAAAACTGAACTGAAGGAATTTCTTAGAGAGACTCTGCCAGAGTACATGATTCCTAAGAGAATCATTCAATTAAGTGAAATTCCATTAACTACTTCGGGTAAGGTGAATCGAAAGTTAATATCGGAAGAGAGCATGATTAAGTCTGAAGCAGAAGATAGTGTTTTTATGGGGCCTAGGGACTCATTTGAGGAGTGGGTGAGTATGATTTTTCAACAAGTTCTTGAGGTGGAGCAGATAGATATCAGAAGTAGTTTCTTTTCGGTAGGTGGCAACAGTTTATCCGCAATTAGATTAATTTCAAGGATTCAAAAACAATACGATATTAAATTGGATATCGAAACACTATTCAGAGCAAGCACTATAGAGCAAATAGGGAATTTAATCAAATTGACAATTGATAACGAGGATGTCGAAAGTGAACACTTTAAAATATAATGCATAAAACGATTACTACTTGTCCCCACGAAGTAAAAGACAACTTAACCAATGAGTGAAATAGCAAATCTGATAAGAGAATTAAAAGAGCATGGAGTTGGCCTAAAGGTAATAGGTGACAATTTGGAAGTTTCTTTGTTCAAAGATGATGTCGATGAGGCTATTTTTGATCAGCTAAGAGCGAAGAAACCTGAGATTATCGCCTATATCAACTCGCTCGAAGTGAATTTTAGCTACGCACCAATTCCAACTGCGGAATCGGCTGATTCGTATCCGATATCTGCTGCGCAGAACAGAATTTGGATGGCGAACAAATTGGATGCTGATCCAACGGTTTACAACTTGTCGGGAAGATTGAACCTGCCCGGAACCACGCAAGTAGAGCATTTCAGAAATGCCGTTATTGCAACAATTCAACGGCATGAGATTCTACGAACGGTTTTCAGAGAAGAACAGCCAGGGATAGTGAGGCAGGTAATTCAAGATGCTTCCAACTCGACGATTGAAGTTCCGTTCCAGAAGTTCGAAGGAAGTGCGGAAAAACTTGAGCGTTTCTTGCAAGAAGAAGGAAAGAAATTATTCGACCTGGAAAATGGCCCGTTATTGAGAACAGGAATCTTAGAAATGGAGAATGGGGGATACATTTTCTATTACAACATGCATCATATTGTGAGCGATGGCTGGTCAAAAGAAATTATGGCGCGTGACGTGTTTAATTTTTACCATGCCTATACTCAAAATGAAACGGCGACAATTCCTACATTAGATATTCAATACAAAGATTACACGCTCTGGCAACTCAATCAAGCGAGTGATTCTGAGTTCCGACAACATCAGGCATTTTGGACAAATGCATTGAGTGCTCCGCTTCCGAGAATTGACTTTACTGAAGCTAAACCGCGACCAAGAATCAAGTCGAGTAATGGGAAATTATTCAGTACAACAATTGATTCAGCAATGACTCAGAAGTTGAAGCAATATGTCGAGACAAATGGTGGAACATTGTTCATGGGCTTACTAGCCATATGGAAGGTTTTGATTCACAGATATACAGGCGTAGAAGATTTGATCATCGCAACACCAACAGCAGGTAGGGAACATCCTCAATTGAAAGATCAAATTGGTTTCTACGCGAATACCTTGGCGCTTCGAAATAGCATCGATCCAACAGAAACGTTTGACGAGCTATTTCAACGAATCAAGGAAAGCACTTTTGATAGTTTCGAACATCAATCATATCCATTCGATAAGCTGGTTGAGGATCTGGGGGTAGAAAAAGATGCGAGTCGGAACGCTATTTTCGATATCATGTTAACGCTGCAAAATGTTGCAGATGAAATTGAAGAAGAGGAAGTAGAAGGAATTGGGTCAGATGAAATTCTCGACTTCGGTTATAGTGCCTCTAAATTTGATATCGAATTGGGTCTTCAGGAAATCGGAAATCGACTTTCGTTCCAATTGGTTTTCAATACTGATTTGTTTGAGGATGATTTCATCAAACGATTCATGAACCATTTCAAGTCATTGGTAAACGCAATCACTGATCGGCCGAGTGAAAAAGTCAATAGTATCGAGTTCCTGACACATGATGATTTGCATCAATTGAAAGTTGATTTCAGAGGGGAAACAATCGATCGCGAGAGCGGACAGAATGTTCTTGACTTATTCGATCAGCAAGTGACAAGAGTTCCTAATGAGCCTGCTTTGCTATTTTATGGTGCAAACGAAGAGGAGAAAGTTCTAACGTATCGGGAATTGGATGAGGCTTCAAATCAACTCTGTCATTACCTGCATGAAACGTACGAACTGAAGTCGGAAGAGTTAATTGCTCTGAAATTAGAGAGAAGTGAATGGATGTTCGTAGCCATCTTGGCTATTCTGAAAGCAGGTTGTGCTTACGTGCCAATTGACATGTCCTATCCTCAAAAGAGAATTGAGTACATGGAACTCAACGCGAACTGCAAGGTTTCCAT
>JBGCDF010000382.1:0-9980 GCA_045105095.1 Crocinitomicaceae bacterium
CGAAGAAGGAGCAAGTTTTATCCTATAAGTTATGATGCAAAACAACATTGAAGAAGTATTAAGTAATCATTCATTGGTTCCTGTGGTTACTATTCACTCGGAAGCAGAAATTGAACCTGTTATTAACGCATTGAGATCCAGAAACATCTTCTGTATAGAGGTAACTTTACGTACCGATTTTGCATTCGACGCGCTCCGTATCATCAAGAACCAATATTCCGATATTACTCTCGGTGTTGGGACAGTAATCTCTCCAGAGCAGATCGATGAATTGGAAAAAATAGGAGTAGACTTTATAGTGAGTCCTGGACTTACTTCAAAACTGTACTACCACTTCATGGCTTCAAAAATACCGTTTATCCCGGGAGTTTCTACTCCAAGTGAAATCATTCAGGCAGTAGAATTAGGATGCGACGTATTGAAATTTTTTCCTGCCAATCTCTTTGGAGGAATCAAGGCCTTGAAAACCTACGGAAACGTTTTCCCTGCAGTTAAATTCTGTCCAACAGGAGGAGTGAATGAGTCAACGTATGAAGAGTATCTTTCCCTGAAGAATGTCATTTCAGTTGGGGGTTCATGGATGGTCTAGTAGTCCCACTCATCCGATAAATAGGCCGACTCGTCTATCTTACTTACCATAAGGTTCACTAGCAATTTTTATTTTTCTAACTTGGCCTCTACTACAGTGTAATGGAAAAGTTTCCCGTACTTCAGAACGAGCTTGCACGTCTTGAAAAGTTATACAGTTATAACATACTGGATATGCAACCAGAAGATCGTTTCGATGATCTTTCAAAACTTGCTGCTTCGATTTTAGATGTCCCAATCTGTCTGATTACACTGATGGATTCGAATTGGCAAGTGTTCATATCGAATGTGGGAACAGAGATGAAAGGAAACCACCGAGAATTGGCATTCTGCCGATACTGTGTTGTTCAGGAGAATATTTTGGAGATCACTGATACCACCAAAGATGATCGCGTTTCGGATAACCCATTAGTTGTAAACGATCCAAAACTTCGCTATTACATTGGCGCTCCACTAATCGATGAAGAAGGATTCATCATAGGAACTGTCTGTGGCTACGATCTTCAACCCCGCAAAATGTCGGATTTTCAACGAAGGGCATTAACGCAGATTACCTCAACCGTGATGCAATTGATCCATTTGCGCAAGGTTGACCTCGATCAAAAAAAATACAAAGACATTTTCAACTTAAGTCAGGATATCTTGTGCATTCTTTCGAAAGATGGATTCCTGAAAGAATTCAATCCTGCTATCAGTAATATGTTGAATGTAGGGCGTGAGGATTTGTTGAGATTGCCATTTTCCAATTGGATTCACCCAGAGGACCTGAGTACATATGAGCAATTGCAACAATCGAATGAAACAAAGATTCGCAAAGGAATTGTTTTCCGCTTACTTAATTCGGAAGGCGAAACTATAACCGTGGAATGGTCGTTTTATTATGACGCGCAATTGAGTATTATGGTCATATCGGGGCACAACATAACAGAAGCCATTTCTCGTCAATCGCAGTTGGAAAGCGCAGTGAAAAACGCAAACGAAGCTATTGAAATGAAAGATCAATTTCTTTCTGATATGAGTCATGAAATTCGCACTCCACTTGCCTCCATTGTAGGTTTCAGCGAGTTATTATCGGCTTCTGACTTAACATCTCAACAAAAATCGTACAGTGAAGCCGTGGACATTGCAGCGGAGCACCTTGTCAGTATTGTCAATGAAGTTCTAGATGTTTACAAGTTAGATCATCATGAGGTTGCCTTAGATCCAGCTCCAGAAGATTTACTTGAAATTCTAACCAAAATAAAGAAGTTATACAGCCTGAAGGCAACTTCAAAAGGTATCGACCTACTATTGAACTTTGACGATGGCATTCCCGTTGTTTTGAATATTGATCGAACAAGATTGACCCAAATTGTTTCTAATCTGACAAGTAATGCGATCAAGTTTACCTCTAAAGGCTCCGTAACGATTAGTGCGAGACTAAAATCGAAGGATGAAAATTCCGTTTTGGTCGAATTATCTGTCGAGGACACAGGAATCGGAATTGACAAGGATCGACAAGAAGCCATTTTCAATCGTTTCACGCAAGAAACAGATGCTACATGGAAGAAATATGGAGGGACAGGACTAGGACTCAGCATTGCTAAGCAGCTTGTTGAATTACACGAGTCCCATTTAGAACTTAGTAGCGAATTAAATCAAGGCACACGATTTAGTTTCGATGTGAATTTTTCCTTGAGCGATTTAGACACAATCATTTCGGAAGTACCACAACAACAATCTTCCGAAGTTGAAGTACCCTCCTTGCACGGACTTCGGGTGCTGGTCGCAGAAGACAACAAAAACCTTCAAATTCTTTGCAAAACCTTTATCGAGAGAAATGATGGCGAAATAATTCTCGTTTCGAACGGACAAGAAGCCATCAAATACCTATCGAAAAATGAGGTAGACGTTATTCTCATTGATATGCACATGCCTGTTACGAATGGCATTGAAGTAGCCAAATACGTTCGTGAAGAATTACAACTTTCCTGCCCAATTATCGCTTGTTCAGCGAACCTATTGGACGTCGAAACGACAGACGGCGATCTAAGTTACTTGGATGAATTTATTACCAAACCTTACACTGAATATCGCTTAATATCTGAAATTCTCCACCAGTTCGAATCAAAAACCCTCAATGTTACCAAAGATCATTTTGAACATATTTTAAAAGATCTGGGCAAACAAGAAGGAGATGAATTAGTGCGTGAATTCAAACAAATTTTCTCAGGACGGATTCCACAAGACATCAAGGATCTCATTGACGCCAGAAAAGGCAGAGATTTCCGAGCCCTATTGAAAAAAGCACATTTCCTTTCCACGACCCTATTAACATTGAAGTTTAATCAAGGCCTGACCATTTCGACTGAACTGGAGAAAGCCATCGACGCCGGTCAAGAGGCATCTGCACTGATGCTTACCGACCAATTAATCGATTATTTGAATAGTGCATTAAAGGAAATTGAATGAAAACTACTGATCTAAAAGTGTTGATCGTTGAAGACGAACTCATCTTTGCCAAACAACTGGAAAGCTGGTTAAAAAAGAAAGTGTCCAGCGTTTTTATCTCTACCAATTCTGAGAATGGATCTTTTTATATTTCTCAGGAAAACCCAGATGTCATATTCCTTGACAATCAACTTCCTGGACTAAACGGAATTGATGTAATTGAATTCTATAAGGAGAAATCGCCAGATAGCATTTTGGTGCTGATGTCAAGTGTTTTCAACTTGGAAGAAATCAGCCTGGCTTTGAAAAAAGGTGCTGACTATGTGCTAAACAAACGCAGTGAGAACGAGCATGGTCTCGACTCAATTCTTGAAGCGAGCGTTAAGACGAAATCTACTGGTAATCCGTTTTGGAAAATCATGGAGTTTATCTCCCCAGAAAAATCCAGTACTTCGAAAGAAATTGTAATTCTTGAGGACGAAGAGATGTTTTCTTTTCAACTTTCTATGATTTTAAACAATCTACCCTCTCAAAAACGACATACCGTGCAACGATTTTCCAATACATTGGAATTCACGACACATTGCGAAAAGAATGGTGTTCCAGATGTCCTGTTCCTCGATTATTATCTAGAAGAAGATACTGGCGTCAATGCTTTAGACTACTTAAATGCACATGGAAGTGATTGCAAGACGATTATCATCAGTTCCAAAATTGACATCGATACAGCGCTAAACCTTAACCATGAAGGTGTTTCTGAAATTATTTTCAAAGACGATAACTGGCAGGAAAGTATCCGTGAATGCGCTACTAACTTGAAGTTATAGAGATATATTACATTTCGAACACAAAACACAATTAGCTTACAATACTACCCTCTTTGAATCTGGACTCAACACTTTTTGGTTGGGCACAAAAAGTGTTCAAAAATGCCCTTTGCGCTTATTTTACTGCGGTCAGAAATACTTTTGAAACGCGGTGTTTTCGGTGATCGTTCCGATATCCATCGTCACGCTTCCTCAAACACTAGCCCGTCTCAATTCGCTTTCTTCACTTCTTAAAATAGGCGCCGATAAAATTCTAAGTTCAATTTTTCATTTTCGGAATAATAGATGTCTAAAATATTAAATCCCCAGATTCTGTCGTTGATCCAGTTATAAGCCTATCTATTTGCTAATCCGCTACTTGGTGATATGGTTTCTTCTCGAAAACCACGAAAGAAGTGTCTTGGTAACTACTACTTTTAGTAAATCCAATGTGAAAACAGGTATTTATACGCATAAAAGAACCATACTTCCTACATACCTTTATCTCAAGTAAGATATTTGAATCTATTCCCTACACCACACGGCGAGTTTACAACGGTAAATTCGTATTTCACTGCTAGGTAAAGGCTCTCTCCAGATACACATTGGAAAACTCTGCAAAACCAATTTGTTTAGAAGAACCGCCTGAGACGTCAGAATAAACACGTCAAACTCTGGTCTTTTAAAAAAGATCAGGGTTGTTTTTTTCACAAAAAAAGTAGAATTAGTTCAATTTATCCAATGTAAATTGCTTCAACCACTCCATCGCATCTTCCCGCTTATCGAAAATTTTCGTTGGAATTGGCGGTTCTTTAGAAAGGCTTAAAAAGAATCTCATTGCCATACGTTGTGCAAAATTTGAGATATAAAAGCCTCCTGCACTTACCAACATTGTGGCATCATCCGAACTTAAAAACTTCATTGCTTTGGAATCAGTAGTCCAATACAAACCACTAATATCTGCTAGTCCAGGACGAGTCACACCATCGGCGACAGCCAATCGCTCGCTAACCAAAGTTTGAGCGATCTCAAGCGTTACTCTCAATCCTTTCTTATATTTTTGTACAGTTATCCCGTCCTCAAGCCATGTTTCAGCATATGGACATTCTCGATAATTCTGGATGTTTGGCATTTCAATTTTGAATTATTAGCTACAATATACAGTTTTGTTACCAAATGATTTCACAGAATATATTTTGAAAATGCATTCAATAGTGTTAAATCGCTATCTATAGTAACCAAATCATAAATGAATAATTATGACAAAACACAAATCGAATCAGAAGCTGAAAACGGTCAATGAAATCATTGACCGCGGAGTATCCCGGAAAGTTCTCCAGCTCAGAACTGAGGATTATGCCTACAATGGCAGGACCGTGCATGTACATGGGCAGGAGCTCTTAAACTTCGGATCCTGCTCATACTTGGGGCTTGAGATGGATGAACGCCTAAAGGAGGGCGCCATTAATTCAATTCAACGCTACGGTGTGCAATTCTCCTCATCTAGAAGTTACCTATCCAACACACTCTACACGGAATGGGAAGCGCTTCTTGAAGAAATGTTTGATGCGCACGTCGTTACATCTACCTCTGTTTCTTTGGGACATCACTCGGTAATCCCTGTTGTAGTGGAACCAGGTGATTTAATCATTCAGGACCAACAAGTTCATGCTAGCGTTCAAGATGCCGTGACTAAAATGAAATCACAGGGAGTCGATGTTCACATTGTTAGACACAACAAATTAGATGATCTCGAAAAGAAGATCATTGAAAATGAAAAAGTCTACAATAAAATATGGTACATGATTGATGGAGTGTACAGCATGTATGGTGATTTCGCGCCCATGAAAGAAATCGTTGAGCTATTGGATCGTTATCCAAATTTTCACTTGTACGCAGATGATGCTCATGGTATGAGTATCGCTGGAAAAAATGGAACAGGAATCATTTTAAGTCAGGTAGATTTCCATCCAAAAATGATTTTAGCTACCTCCCTGAATAAGGCCTTTGGTGCAGGTGGCGGAGCTTTCTTCTTCAAAAACAAGGAGCTTTTCCTCAAAGTCAAGAATTGTGGAGGTAGTTTTATTTTTTCTGGAGGACACCAAATACCAGTCATTGGAGCTGGGATTGCATCTGCAAAAATTCACTTAAGTGAAGAGATATACGAACGCCAACAAAAGTTACGTGAAAGACTTAAATACTGTCATTATCTTCTAAAAGATGTTTACGACTTACCTGTTGTATCGAACGTTGAATCACCAATCATCTATATTGGTCTTGGATTGGTTCGCGTTGGATACAATATGGTCCAAAGAGTCATTAATGACGGATGTTTCGTAAACCTTGGTGTTTTCCCAGCTGTACCAGAAACATGCACAGGGCTGCGTTTTACAATTACCTTGCATCATACAATGGAAGATATTGAAAAGCTTTGCAGTATTCTTGCCTATCACTTCCCACTGGCCTTGAAAGATGAAGAACGAACGTTAAGT
Source organism: Crocinitomicaceae bacterium (assembly GCA_045105095.1). Lineage (GTDB taxonomy): Bacteria > Bacteroidota > Bacteroidia > Flavobacteriales_D > Crocinitomicaceae > UBA4466. The sequence continues at coordinate 6,317 of JBGCDF010000382.1, forward strand.
GATATCCACAGAGCCTTTAAGCATGTGCCTCATTTTCAGAACAATAAAAAACCGATTCCACTTGTTACACAATCGAAAAATGGATATCAGGTTATACACAAAGAGTCAATTGCCGATATAGACGAAACGCTTTGGAACTCCTTAATGTCAGAGCAAGTCACTTTGAATTGGGCAGGAATTCGCTTACTTGAGCGAACCTTTTCATCGAATGAAGCAGTTGAAAATAACTGGGACTTCCACTATTTGATCTTAAATGATTCTGAAGGAAAACCTGTTGCCGCCACATTCTTTACGCTAGCAATCGTAAAAGATGATATGCTTTCGGCATCGGGTGTTTCGAACCAAATTGAAGAACTACGGAAAACAGATAATTATTACCTCTGCTCAAAAACTCTCGTCATGGGTTCTCTTCTTTCTGAAGGAAACCACCTCTTCATCGACCGCAACCGCAAGGATTGGAAAGCGGCACTTTCTACTCTACTCGACCACACTTGGGAAATACAGGAAAAAACAGACGCAAATGCCGTTTGGCTTAGAGATTTCCACTCAGAAGATGACGAATTAATGGATTATTTCATGGATCAGGGATTCTTGAAAGTAGATCTTCCAGATACAAATATTATATACGGTATTCAATCAACTCCGTTCGAAACATATTATGAAAAGGTACCTGCAAAACGTAGAAAGTACCTTAAAACGGGAGTATTCAAACATCACGATGCGTTCAAAATGCGACTCATTGAAGAATATACTGAAGGAGAACTTGATCGTTGGTATGAGTTGTACTCATTAGTGAAAAACGCTAGTTTCGAACTGAATAGCTTCGCTCAGCCGAAGAAGTTGTTTGTAGAAATGTTGAAAGACCCGAACTTCGAGGTAATTGAATACACCTTGACTACTGAAGAGGAGGCGAACAAAGTAGTAGGAATTACATTTAGTCACGTAAATGGTACGAACTACAACGGAATTCTATTAGGTCTCGACTATGATTATCTAAAGTCGCATGATTTGTATAAGCAAGTTCTTTACAGAACGAGAAAGCGCGCTGAGGAAATCGGATGTAAAAAAATCTACTTAGGGTTTACGGCGTCAGAAGTCAAGCAAAAGTTCGGTGCGATTGGAATTCCACAGGTATCGTTAATCCAAATGAAAGATCACTACAACCTTTCTGTATTGAGTTTGTTCTCAGAAACTGGAGCTACTCAAAACAGCAGAAACGAACGGATTATGGTTAACGTAAGATAGATACAATTTCAAGGAACGCTTGAAAGGAATTATATCGGTAAAATGATGCTTAAATTATTGCCCATTCTACCAGAGTTTAATTCAAGTGTTCCTTGAATTTTTTCAACGTTTGCTCTCAAGTCATTGATCAGCGAATAGTTTGAGACAATAGCCCCATTGTCCATAAAGGCAAACAATAAATAGTGTTGGAAGCTGCTCACAACAACCTCTAATTTTGAGTTTCTCGTTGATTCTACTAAATTCTGACAAGCGCAACTGAACATTTTATCAATGATCACTTTGAGATCTTCCTGATTTCCGAAATACAAAATATCATCTTTAACGTCAACAATGAGATCAATGCCTTGTTCTTCAAAATTCACTTTCGAAAGACAGTCATCTAAAAGAAATTTGACATTAGAACCAGATGCGTTCAAAGCATTCGCTGGAATAGCCACCTCTTCAATTCGGGCAAACTTGGACTTAAGAACTTCCAGTAAAACGTTCATTTTTACTTCGTCCTTCTTGTCACATTTTGCCAGTTGATCTATCACTGCCTTTACTTCCGAAATTCGCTCCATATTGAGATTGGTATCCTCTTTCTCAGAAAAAGTATACACCCACTCGTCAATTTCACCATTCGTTGCAGGCACTTTTATCTGCTGAATATCAAGATCTTTCGCTTGACCATTCGAAACACTCATTACCAGTGTATTCTCTGGAGTCAAGTAATTCTTTATTGAGGTCCCCACTAACTCATCCGCTGCACTGGCGACCAATTCGCCCATTTTATCATTAGCAAATCGAATGTTCCCTTGCTCATCTGTTACAAGAACACCGATGTCTGAAATTCTTCCCATTATACTTCTTACCACCTTGCCCGAGACAACCGATTGTCCGAGTCGTTCACGAATCATTTCGACAGTCATGACGATATAATTCAATAAATCATTTTCACCACTTTCTAGTACAGCAGGGATTTTTGTTTCTTGGGAGAAATCTAAGCGAAATAAAGCCTCCACAGAATTTTCCAATTCCATGAAGAAGGTTGACAATGAATTATTCTTAGCTGAGACATCCAACACTCGTCTGAATGAGCTTATCATAGCTTTTTCGTCCTTGTTGAGTTCTTTCTCTTCTTTGAGTAAATCATGACCGATTTGTAGAAACCAATCAACCTTATTTGAAATAGTAGATTTTTTATCTTGATACAGATTTTCGATGCTGCGAATCCAACAGTGCTGAGCAATGGACAAGTCTTGAGCCGATTTGCTCTTAAGATCAGAATAAATCTCTTTGAGCAACTTCTGAGCAATAAGATCCTCACTGATAATAAAATCAGCGTTTGCCACCTTTATTTCATCTTGCTCGAATGATTCAGCCATAGTGCACTTATTTCTTCGTGAGACGCTTACGTTGCGAATAGTGTCTCTGATTAGGTTTGTATACCTAAGTTACAAAATCTGTTTTACTCTTACTACGTTTTTTAACTTTTTCAGTGTCGCAAAGATGCACTTTTCATTGCATCCTTCCTAAAATATTGCTGTAACAAGTAAATTCACATCGGTTGTGAATGTATAAAACTTCTGATTAAGAAGCCATTATCACACTAAAAAGTTTCCAACAACATGCTGTGTGATTTGAAAAAAATGAATAAATCACTCTTGGTCAAATCACAATTTGAGTGAACAGACTATCTTTAAGCTAACTAACTCTCAAAACGAGGGGTAGAAATTGTACTTTTTACCAGATTTATGTTCCATGTTCCGTTATATACCAAACGTCTTAAATTGCGACTGGTTACACCCGAGATTTATGAAAAAGTGTTCGAACTACCGAAAACGGACATCATGGACTTCTTTGGAATAAGCACGGATGAAGAACTCTCAGAAGAAAAAGAACGACTTGAGCGAGGCCTTCAGTCTTTCAACAAGACATTTCTTTACTTTCAACTGATAGAAAAAGAGAGCGATACGGTTATTGGATGGTGTGGTTATCACACTTGGTATACTCAACATGATCGTGCAGAAATCGGATATGGGCTTGTTTCAGGGCAGTATATGCGAAAAGGGATCATGACAGAGGCACTAAGTTCGGTCATCGAGTATGGTTTCGATGAAATGAATTTGCATCGTATTGAAGCATTTGCTTCTCCCACAAATGTACCTTCCGTTAAACTGCTTGAAGCTCACAACTTTCAGAAGGAAGGAGTTTTAAAGGAGCATTATTTAAAGGACGGGATTTATGAAGATTCAGCAGTTTACGGACTGATCAAGACGAGTGCTAACGCTGAGAAATAAACGGATCAACGTCAAAACCTGTGGAGAAATGTATGTTTCATTCTGAATACAACATACAGTTTATTTACGATATTCTCTTTTCCAAACAAGATTCAACACTTTTTGGTTGGGCACAAAAAGTGTTCAAAAATGCCCTTTGC
>JBGCDF010000383.1:0-2964 GCA_045105095.1 Crocinitomicaceae bacterium
GTACCGAACAACCAGTGTTCCAAGGTTTCAATCGTAGGATAATCGTAGTGCTCTTCAACTACTAGACACTGCTATTATTACGAACACAATAAAGGTTTCAATCGTAGGATAATCGTAGTGCTCTTCAACCCTTAATTTTCAATTTCTCCCATTTTACAGGCGTTTCAGCGCGTTTTTCAAAACGCAATATGCCCATATTATGCATTTGGCCAAAAACCAACAGTTTTAGGAATCCAAGCAAATTGGTTATAGTCCGTGCGTAAATCCGTCAAATAATCAAAGAACGTTTGGTCCCTGTAAGATAATCATAATCTATGGTTGAATCGCCAATTATCTTCATGGAGTAGAAATTTTCCTTTGTGATTTTTAGACTGAATAGTTTGTTTTTGGGCGTTTCCGCTAATAATTGAGTCAATTGAGACCAGACATTGGCGTGTTCAGGGTTGAAATGTCCAATAAACACGGACAGTTGTATTCGTTCGAACCCTGCACGCTCAAGTAGTTTGGAAACTTTTGTTCGGATAGTTGTTTCAGTGATGTCATAAATGATCAGGTACATGTGCTTCAAAATTATTTATTCTTTCTTTTAAGTCTTTCACGTGCGCATACATGTGGTGTTGAATTGTTCTTACTTTTCCTTGAAAACGTATCCGTTGATGCAGATACTCATTGTACTTTTCAATGATTCTTCGTTTACCACTGCGGCTTAACCAAATACCATTTTTAACCACCTTAAAATGTGTATCGTTTAGTAATTCTTCGCGACATATTTCAATGAGTAAGCGATCAACTATTGGTCGGAAGGACTCGATGCAATCAAATACCAGATTCTCCTTGTAGGGCGTTTTGTGCAAGGCTCCAACAAATGTGTCCAATCCTGTCGCATGGATTGCTTTGGTTATTTCTCCATAGGTGATTCCGTATAGGTAATTTAGACTTGCATTAAAATAATCTTTGGCGGGCTGCCTACTGCGCTTTTGAAAACGATACATTTCTGGTAAAATTAAATTCAGGCCCTGAAAGTATAATCGAGCAATTCCTCCTTCAATGCCCATAAGTGTATTTGATAGATTGAGCTGATTGAAGTCTGTTTCGAGAAGTTGTATTTTGTTCTTTTGCATCAATCCTGAAAGTTCTTCTAACCGCGGTTTCACATCTGTTAAATCATTAGCATAACGTTTCAGGCTCTGTGATTGCAAGTCTGTTTTCAATCCCAATTGTTCAATCACCCAACTTTTCCCGTGGTCAGAATGCATAAAGAGGATTTGTTGATAACGCAATCGACTTTGTTTTAGGAATGAAGGTCCACGAAGTTGGGTAATAAGGTTACCGGTGCGATCAAAATAAAAAATCGGAATCTCACTTTTCGCTGCGAGTTTAATGGCTGCAGAATTAATCAACACATTTGTCAAAATCGCTATGGATGTGACACGCCGAGGACTTATCAAACGTTTTGTGGACTTGTTGCTTATCAGAAACGTGCCATTTTTTACGCTCAGTTTCGTATGAATGGTATCGATATAGAGTTGCATGATCAGACGTAATTATTAAAGTTTGTCCAGCGAGCCACGAATCGTTCATCTGGTTCAAGTGCTTCATGAAACTGCTCGAGATACCGAATGTACTCTTCACTGAATTTACCTTTGATCTGTTTAACAAAGTTGATTTTTCCCATCACTTCCTGTTTGAATCGTTTCAAGAAAGATAGACCGCTCGTCATTCCAGTTATTTGGTGCACCTCCACTACTTTTTTTAGACGCACCAAATCCTCATTTAAGTCAAAGTAAAAAGATTGGGCAATTTCAACAGAATTACCGACCAATAAACCTGTGACAGTCTTCGGATCTTCAGGACCATACAGTTTCTGCTTTCCACTATTCAGTGGAAGATTGAAATTGTTAAGAATTCCAGAGATAGATTCAATGTGACCACTATTTAGGTTTTTGGTGGAAGAAAAGGTGAGATCATCCACAAATCGCGTGTAAGTAATGGCCTGATTTTCGGACCATTTTTGGAGTTCAGTATCAGGCTCAATGGTGTAAAAGTTGGATAGTACTGGCGAAGTTGGAGCTCCCATCGGCAATCTCCCTTTGTATGTACACAATTTGGCTAGTGACTTCGAAGTGTACCGATCAAATCGAAAAGGATCGCTCTCAAAAATGAATTGAACCCTTTCTGTACTAATTTGATGGAAGAAATCATCCACATCAACATTAATCAAATAGGAACAATTCAGATGCTTTTGCGCGTTTGAAAGAATATTTCGCGGATTCTTTTCAGTAATCGCCCCGATTGTGAAGCCATAACATGAAGGGGTTCTAACCACGAAATAGGCACATTGGAGGTAGCGATTTAGTTTACGCTGTAACCGTTTTAGTTCATTTTCAGGTGCTTCAATGTAGCGCAGTTCACCGTTTGACTTTGGCATTGTGAAGTGAAAATAACCTGGATCGAAAGCGTGTAAGGAAATCGAGTTGAGTTCTGCTCCTATAAGTAGCTCGACATCTTTCAGTGTGGTACACGAGAACAGCATTTTTGCTCGTTTATAAATTTGCTTTCGAGTTAATTTTTGATTCAACTTCATTTTTCTAATCTAGGAAAGGAATCTGGTTGCGTCAACTGTGATTTTTCACAGGTTTGGGTTTATCTAAAGAGGCTCTCTACTCGTAAGACGAGTATTCGTAAGCTACTAACTCTTATTTCTAACTCTGCGCGAATTTTGTTTCAATCGAAGGTAATGTCGTAAGGTCTCAAACTTAATAAGATCTTAAACAATTAAATAACTAAAAAAGTTTCAATCGAAGGTAATATCGTAGGGTCTTAAACTCATAACTCCAGAGTACACGCACGAAGAAATAGAGTTTCAATCGAAGGTAATATCGTAGGGTCTTAAACTACCCACGGAAACAAGGTAAAAATGACAACAACCGTTTCAATCGAAGGTAATATCGTAGGGTCTTAAAC
>JBGCDF010000384.1:0-5568 GCA_045105095.1 Crocinitomicaceae bacterium
GTTGAATGTTGTTCAGTTCAGCAACTACCGCGTCCAATGATTTTTTTTCGGCAATGGCATCAATTACTGTAATGTCATACTCTTCTTCTGGAAAGTACGCGGATTGAATCAGTAAATCGACAGGCTGTGGATAGTAATACGCTTTCGATACTTTCGAGCAGTAGTAATCGCGGATGTAAATTTTATCCCCGGGCGGATTAAAGAGCGCTATTTTGGTCTTCTCTTTCATTAGCTGACAAAGGCTTCGATTTGTTCTACCATTTTGGTCGTTTCCATTTCTTGAAAACAACTTAATTTTCCATTACACGCTTTCGCTACATCAGATTTCGGACCCACAAAACACGGGCTGCACGATCGTTCCTGATTGAGGTTGAGCATCCTATTTGAATCAGAATAACCCACTAAATAACTCGAAGTTGGCCCCCAAATGGTCACGGTTCTTACTCCATAAAAATGCGCAAGGTGCAGAGGACCAGAATCGTTGGTCAAGAATAAATCGCATTGCCTTAGGGATTCAATAAACTCCTCCAAATTCTGCTTTCCAGCTTGAATACATCTTCTCGAATCAGGAATAAACGAAGACAGCGCTTCAGAAAACGAAACAACATGATCCATTTCGTTTTTTAATCCACTGAACGAATAGGTCGATTCGGGAAAACGCTCATCTAACTCTCTGACCAATTCCACCCATCGCTCCATCGGATATTTGCGTTCAGGCAGGTAGCCGCCAGCATTAATGTTTACGACGATGTTCTTTACTTCCACAGGAGATAACTCTTCATCTTCTACACCCTTCGGTGCTATTTCGAGTATTTCAGCTATTGCGTCAATTGCTGGTTTGTTGTGAAGAGAAACGCTGTTGATTCCTCCTTTTTTGAGATTTTCTTCCTTTAAATGAAAGCGTGAATACCTTTTCCTTATGGAAAGAATGATGCTGTAGTATCCCGCGATATTTGATGAGCGCTCCATATCAACCACTCGTGTCGATTTCATCTTCCAAACACTAAAAATGCGCGCGAACAAACTTCCGAAGAGAACAAAAACATTGCTGTCGTTGATGTAAATGGCTTCCTGCCCCATCAATTCTATCGTGCTTTGATTGCGTTTTAAGGTGAGAAATGTGTAGCTATGATCTGAATCATCATCTTTCAAAACAGACGTTATCCGAGTGATACTGCCCACACCAAAAAATTTTAAAATCAGTGTCTGGTCTTCTTCCGATTTTTTACTGGGAGCGAGGGCTTTCAATTGCTTTCCGAGCCAAAAAGCAGGTAGAAACAAATTATCGAGGAACACCATGCTCGAGCGCTTCATCTTTCCACAGATTTAGCAATTCGTTTCATGGTATTATGTGACAAGGCAATTTTCAAACGTGTTTTCGCTCGATCGATCATTCCGCCTTCATTGCGCTTTAGTCTAACTCGATTGTAAATATATCTGATGGCAGCATCGTAAAATGTATCAGGATACTTTCGTTCAAAATCAATTTCGCGATCCGTCGTCGAAAACCAGTCTGGTTGTTTCGTAATTTGATCTTCGATTTCATCGTATAATGAAGTCCCTTTGATCGGATAGCTCTTCGTTATCGTGAACTGATCAGGCAAGGCACTTTCGAGGTAGTTTGCGGTCTCCAGAATATCATCATAGGTCTCTCCTGGGTATCCAACCATGATGAACGTTCCTGTTTCAATTCCTGCTTCGCGGGTTGCAATGAGTTGATTTTTCACCACTTCCACATCCACTCGACGGTCCATGGCGTCAATGATCTTCTGCGATCCACTTTCAGCACCAATCCACACGCGATGACATCCCGTTTTCTTGAGGATATTGATAATTTCCTCATTCATTCGCTCGGCACGCGTAATGCACTCATAACGCACCTTGAGATTTGCGGCTTCCATGGCTTCCGCGAATCCACGCATCCACTTGTGACTCACCGTAAACACATCATCTACGAACCAAAAGCTGTCAGGCTGGTAGGCTTCCATTAAATGTTTGAGTTCTTCCACTACTTTTTCGGGTGATCTTCTTCGATAACTCTGACCATAAACGGCCGTGCTGCACCATTTACATGTGTATGGACACCCTCTTTGCGTACTTACATTCAATGCACTTTGACCGTGCGCATTTTTCCAAGTATCTAAATATTTCTGGATAGGAAATAAGTGTCGATTCGGCAGAGGTAATTCATCAATATTCTTGATTTTGATACGCGGAGGATTCTGAACGAGCACTCCATCTGCTTTAAATACCAATCCGTTAACCGCACTCAAGGGCTCATCATTTTTCAAAGCAACGACCAATTCCGCGAACGTTTCTTCTCCCTCACCAATGATCAAAAAATCAGCTCCTGTTTCTAAGTACTTCTCTTTGTTGTAGGTAATATCCGGACCTCCCAAAACAATTTTTGTGTTTGAAAAAGCATCTGAACTGCGCATCTTCTTGATGAGCTTAATGATTTTCACTTTCGTCATCAAGTTCACATAAAAAGCAATTACGCCCGGCTTTTCTTCACTGGCGTAGTTCATCCATTCCGCTTCAGAAGAAAAGGTAGAATCAAAAACAGAATGTGCAATTTCTTGTTCATCCAAGTAGGCTGAAATATACAAGATGCCTAGAGGAGGATAGGGCTTCATTATCTGTTGCTCTTTCTCATCCTCACCCAAAAAATAACCGTGTGTTAGAAGTACCTTCATTGTTTCTCTGCAACCAAAATGTAATGATCACACCATCCCGAAAATACGGAAATCCTACCAAGAACTTTTTCCATTCGACTTAAAAAACCCAGAAAACTAGGCCGACGATGAAAAAAGGGTTCCAAGTATGACGGTGGAAGACACAGTGCAACTGGTTTAGTTAAGTTAATTGTGTAATCAGGCAACATCTTTCGAACCGCTTTTGGAGAGTGATAAAATGTCCATACTCCCTTGCCGTCGACATTTACTTCTAATCCTGATTTTGAACTTCTTCTGAACAATTTGCCCCATTTTAAACGGAAGAAAAAGTACAAACCCTCCATGAGGCAGTACTTCGGCATAATCACTAATGCCAGTTTATCGCCTTTTTGCTGAGCACTGGAAATTCGATTCATTAATGTCGAAAGCTCTTCATCATTCAGACAATTCAATCCGCCAAAATTCGAAAAGATGTTCTCTCCTTGTATGGTTTTCTCGTTCACCTTCGCAAAATCGAGTACACTAAACTCAATTTCCTCACTTCGGAGTGAACGTGCTACTTTGATCATTTCAGGCGAACCATCTGTAGCCACGACTTTGATTCCTTTGTTGTGAAAATATTCGGCATCGTATCCAGTTCCACAGTTAATTTCAAAAATGCGCTTGTTATCTCCCAGAAAATTGGCTTGATCTAACCAATGGTAGACGCGTTTTCGTTGAGCCTTACCAATTGTGCTATCCGTAAAGGTTTTGTCGTAAGCTGACGCTGCCTGATCAAATGATGCGTGTTCTTCCATTCAAACAGATTACGTTCCACTGCAACAGCGGCTGCATCCAGCGAATAATCCGCCGGCTTCGTTTAAATCGGATCGGAGTTTTTTCAGCACATTTGATTTCCAGATCGATTTCAAATTATCCTGATAGATATTTCCAATGGGCAGATTGTAGCATCTTCCGTGCGCAGGAATGGCTGTTCCATCTGATTTGATCATCACGCTTGAGTACACCGCACCACAGTGAGACCCCATGATTTTTTCAGGTTTGAGGTAGTGATCCTTCAGATCTTCCATTTCATTGATCTCAGGAGAAAAGTACACCCTAAATGGATAGTTCGCCGCTCGAATTTCCTTGATTTCTCTATCTAATTCGTTCAAATTCATCTTGGTGAAATCAATTTCATCCACGTTCGAGTCGTGGCATGGATAATGATCTCCCCACTTGCTTTTATTATGCAAATCTGCACTGCTTTGACTGATGAATTGCGTATGCATAAAGCCAATTTCATCAATTCCATAGGGCGCTAAACTGTCAATGAGTTCGGTCAATTTCCCAACGTTCCATTCAGTCAGTGCACAGATGATCTTGATACTCGGGCAGTGTTCGCTTTCCTTAAGAGTTTCAATACCTTCTAACGCTTTTTGAAAGGATTTTTGATGTCCGCGGATCTCATTGTGAATGTCTTGAGGTCCGTCGAGGGAAACATAAATTTCATTCAATCGCCCTTCGAGTAATTGAGGTGCTTTTCGCTTCAAGTTCAGCGCATTGGTCGTCATCGAAGTGTATAAGCCCTTGCTTTCGGCATACGCTAATGATTCTCCGAGATGAGGATATACCAAGGGCTCAGTAAATGCATATGAAATCTTTGCCGTTGGATAGTGTTCTGCCGTTTCATCAATAATTTTGAATATCAGCTCTTTCGGCATGTTGAGTGGCTTCGTTCCTACCAAGTTCTGCGCAAAATTACTTTCTAGGTTTTGATTCCCTACATCACACATTTTGCAATGCAGGTTGCAGACGTTGTTTACACCCAAAACAATCCATTCCGGTGCGAACACATAGTTCGACGGAGCCACTTTTTTATTGATTTTCTTGAGAAGTAAACTCATTCAATTTGTTTCTTCGATATCCGATAAGTGCAACAACTTGCGAAAGTGCATGCGCGATCAACACGCCAGTGATACCCATATCCAAAGATAGAAGAATCAGGGACATCAAACCATTGACGAGTGCACTAATCACCGAAACGACCAGTACACCCTTCTCCTTTTGCTGAGAAAACGCGGAAAATACGTGTACGGCATAGTTGAAAGACGGATAACCAATTGCAAAGAATAATCCCAGTTGAACCAGGTCGGGCTGGATGTCAAAAAACCAAGTTAGCGTCAGGTAAATGGCTCCAACACTTGCCAGTTGAATGGGAATTCCCGCGATCATCATGAAACGCACAATTTTCCTGAGTGCCTCTTTCTTCATGCGATAAATGTTCCGTACGTACGGCATTAAAATCATGGTTGCTAATGCCTGCGAAAAGACCAGAAATCCAGAGATAATTTGATAATCCGCTAATTCGAGGTCAGTTGCAAATCGTTCAAAAATGTACAGATCAAATTTCGATTGAAGGAAGCCAGCAATTGCTAAGAAAAAGAACGGAAGCGTAACGAGCAATAAACTCCATTTGAGTTGAATGTTTCTAAATCGAAAGAACGAAACATAGCGGAGTAAATACAGCATGGCCCTTCCCAGTTGGTAACCCGTAAACAGGATCATGAGCTCATCTACACTCAAAGGACTTTGATATAACAGAAATCCCGCAGCGCCTGCGAAAGCAAGAAACTCAATGATGATTACTGCTAAATAATCACGGTCGTCATTTATAATAGGGAGCACAGCATTACTCACGTAAGCGAATAGAATACACCCTGAAAGAAAAGCGCCCTGCTGTGGCTCAAACATCAGAAAAGCAACAATGAAAACTCCGAGTAAAACAGGTAATCTCGACACGAACATATCCTGCCAGTCCCCAACTTTCTTTTGGGGAGTTTTGCTGAAAGATCGCTGTAAAAAGTCCTTACTGCCCCAATTCGTAATAATATTTGCGAGATGAAAAAACAAC
>JBGCDF010000385.1:0-13573 GCA_045105095.1 Crocinitomicaceae bacterium
AAAAAAGCCTCCTCAATTAAGAGAAGGCTTTAGTACTCGAGGCGGGACTTGAACCCGCACGCCCCAAAGAGCACAGGATTTTAAGTCCGGCGTGTCTACCAATTCCACCACTCGAGCATTTTTCTGAGTAGTGTCTACCTCCCGATAATTATCGGGAACACCACTCAAGCATTTAACTTATCGGACAGATAAGTATGGTATTCCTTTACAAGTTTCTGAGCGGGCGATGAGATTCGAACTCACGACCCTAACCTTGGCAAGGTTATGCTCTACCCCTGAGCTACGCCCGCTTGTACTATTTCATTCTTTCGTGGGTTGCGAAAGCCGCATTTCGTTTAACACGGGCGACAAATTTAACAAACTATTTCGATATCCACTTGGTCTGGATGAAAAATATTGCTTCATTTCTATCTAGAGTGGTGTAGTGAGTGAAGTCGAAGTGGACATTTCAAAAGATCTCTACTTTTTTGGTTATCTTTTCCATTCATAAAATCGCTTGAAAATGAAGTACCTACTTTTTATTCCTCTTGCCCTTGTTCTTCTCTCCTGTGTAGAGGGTGTGTCCAAAATTTCGGATGAGACAGATCCAGAAATCAATGAGTCCGAAGAAATGGAATTAATTCGAAGCAATATTAAGCAGTTTTCGGAATATGTCGTTAATGGAGACTTCGAGGCAGTAGGTGAGATGTACACCGAAGACGCTAAAATTTTCCCGTCGGGAACTGCAATTATTGAAGGACGAGAAGCGGTAGTCGATTATTGGGATTATCCAAGTGATAATTCCATCAGCTATCATAAAGTATCTCCAGAGGAAATTAAGATTTTGGGTGATGAGGCCTACGATTACGGATATTACGAAGGAAAAAGCAAAGATTCTTTAGGTCAGGAATTTCCTTGGAAAGGGAAGTATATCATCGTCTGGAAAAAGCAAGACAACGATTGGAAGATCTATTTAGATATTTGGAATCGGGTGAATGAAGAGTTGTAAATTTCCCCTTATTCTCAGGAAATATGCTCTTAACGGATGTACTTCAAAACCATCAATTTTGACTCTGTAATTCGCCAAAACTTGAGGTGATTAGAAGTTTTGGCGGATTATACACGTTATTCTACGAATAATGTATCCATGTCCAGTTTGTTTTGAACTAGTTCCCTGCTGTATTCATTATCGATTATTCCAAACGTTGTAATCATGGTAATAAAGATGTTCTTTCGTGTTTTCGTATCCTTTTGTAACTCTGCAACTTTATTCTTCAGATTTAAGTAATATTTTTTGTCAATGGTGAACGGAGAGTTATAGAATTTTATCTCGCATAAGTTCATGACATTATCGTCTCGATCGATCAAAAGATCTACTTGTGCGTGTTGGTTAAACCAGCTGCTATTCGTTGAGTAAATGACGTCTATTCGAAGTGCCTTTTTAATCTGTTGAATGTGTTTTAAACAGAGAGTTTCAAATGCGAACCCAGACCAGGAAGTATAAGATCTCGAAGTGCTGAGTCTTTGCCAGGTTCCTTCTCCCGAACGTTTATTTCTCTCAATAAACTTCAGGTAGAATTTTGAGTACTCATCTGACAGACGGTATAAGGTTAGTTGCTTTTTATTTTGGAAATAGGGATATTCCGTGACGAACCCTGACTCCACTAGCTCTTGAAGTTTCAGCGAAAAATCGCCGCCAGAAGGAAGTCCACTCTTGTCAATTAGTTCATTTCTTGTCAATCCTGTGTTTGTGCTAGATAAGGTTCGTATTAATTTCAAATGACGCTCAGAGTTATCAAAAAGTGAGACATATAATTGATTGAATTCATCGCTTAAAATTCCATCCTTGCTAAAGCAAAGTGAATCAATATTTTGAGCGATACTTAAACCTTTTCTCACTCGTTCTAAATAGTGAGGCACTCCCCCTAAAGTCATGTAGAGTTGCACAAGATCATATCGAGTATATTTAATTCCTCTAGAACGCAAAAACTGTTCAGTTTCATATAAGTTAAAGGGGAGCAATCGTATTTTCTGCGATATTCTGTTGTGAAGTCCTCCTTTGTTGTTAATGATTTTTTGAATCATGTATGAAGCGGCAGAACCACAAATCACTACGATTAAATCATTCCGTTTTGTACAGTACGTATTCCAAAAATTCTCGAAAGCCATTAAAAATTTAGATTTTGCGGTAGCAATCCATGGAAATTCATCAATGAAAATGACCTTTTTCTTCTTTCCTTTTAATGAATCGAGATACGATTCCAACTCAGAAAAAGCTTCGAACCATGAACTGGGAGCCTCAGAATCTGTTTGGTTCAACCGTTTAATCAATTCCTTGTTAAAATTCGAAAGTTGATCTGTCATCGCCCCTTGAAACAATCCTGTCACTTCGAAAACCATTCTTTTTCCAAAAAACTGTCGAATCATATAGGTTTTCCCTACTCTTCTTCTGCCGTACACGGCAATAAGCTCGGACTGAGCGCTTTCTAGTGCTTCTTTCAGCCGTTCCTGTTCGGGTATTCGTCCTATTATTTCCGACATAAAAATGTATTAAAGTTCGCCAAAATTACAAAATATAAATAGTTTTGGCGAACTATAAATAAATAAGGGTAGCTAGGAGTTACATGAATTCGAAGTAATCAACCAATTGCGCATCAATATGCGAAGCAGTTTTCACAGATACGATATTATCTTGTTAATTAACGGTTTACCCCTTGTTCAAATCGAATTAAAACGCTGGATAAGAAGGATCGAAAAGCCATGCAGTAAATTGTGGAATACAAAAACACTCACTTCGTTTAAGGCTTCAACCTTATTGAAGGTTAAGCCAGATATAGAGAAATGTTTGTTCGTAGTCGATCGAAAAGACCTCGACAGACAGACACGTGAACACTTTTTCGACCGAAAAAAAGTGTCAATTATCCCCCAGTTAACTTCTTAATCTCATTCAACTTCATCAAGGCCTCAACCGGAGTAAGCGTATTGATATCAATTGTCACCAACTCTTCACGAATTTGCTCCAGCACAGGATCATTTAGCTGAAAGAAACTCAATTGCATATCTTCCAGGCCGTCAGCGGCTTTCTTCGTTTTCTTCTTCGTTGATGAGGTTCGTTCAACCGTAGTTTCTGTCAATTCATGACTAGCTTCCAATTGATCCAACATCGATTCTGCGCGCTGAATAACCTGCGTTGGCATGCCTGCTAATTTCGCTACGTGAATCCCGAATGAATGCTCACTTCCACCTTCTACCAATTTCCGCAGGAACAAAATCTTCTTCCCAACTTCTTTCACCGAAACATTGAAATTCTTGATTCGCTCGAAACGGTTCGTCATTTCGTTGAGCTCATGGTAGTGAGTAGCAAACAGTGTTTTCGCCTTGTATTTTGGATGCTCGTGCAAGTACTCAGTAATCGCCCAGGCAATAGAAATTCCATCATACGTAGATGTTCCACGCCCAATTTCATCCAGTAAAATCAAGGAACGACTGGAAAGGTTATTCAAGATGCTCGAAGTCTCATTCATCTCCACCATGAAAGTCGATTCACCAGAAGAAATATTATCAGAAGCTCCAACACGCGTAAATACTTTGTCAACGAGTCCAAGTTTGGCTGAAGATGCCGGAACAAATGAACCCATTTGAGCCATGAGTGAAATCAAAGCCGTTTGACGAAGTAAAGCACTTTTACCAGACATGTTTGGTCCAGTGATCATCATCACCTGTTGCGTGTTGCTATCGAGGAATACATCGTTCGATACGTAGTGTTCTCCTACAGACATCTGCTTTTCAATCACAGGATGACGCCCCTCCTTGATGTCCATCACGAAGGATTCGTTCATTTCAGGCTTCACATAATTATTCGACTCTGCGATTTCAGAAAAAGATAACAACACATCTAATTGAGCGATCAGAACAGCATCCAATTGAATGGGCTGCGTGTAGTCAGCCATTCCAAATACTAAATCCTGGAACAAACGCGATTCAAGCACATGAATTTTCTCTTCTGCACCCAAAATTTTCGATTCGTATTCTTTGAGCTCTTCCGTGATATAGCGCTCAGCATTGACCAATGTCTGCTTACGAATCCATTCCTCAGGAACTTTATCCCGATGCGTATTTCGCACTTCGATGTAATATCCAAAGACGTTATTGAAACTAATTTTTAAACTGGTAATCCCCGTTCGTTCACTTTCGCGCTGCTGGAGTTGGTCGAGATAATCTTTCCCAGAAAACGCAATTGCACGCAGCTCATCCAATTCTTTGTTGAAACCATCCGCAATTACTTTTCCTTTTCCTATGGAAATAGCCGCTTCGTCGTGAAGTGTTTTTTGAATAGTATCCAATAACTTCTCGCAAGGGTTGATGCGATCTGCGACTTTAATCAGCACATCAGATTTCATATTACTGATTAGCTCCTTAATCGGCTTCAATTGGAGGAGTGTTCGCTTCAATTGTAGAATCTCCCGTGGGTTGATTTTCCCAACTGCTACCTTGGAAATAATTCGCTCCAAATCACTGATATCTTTCAAGCGTTCGCCCAAAGCAAATGCCGATTCATTATCGCTCAATAAGGCTTGAACGGCATCTAAACGATCTTGAATCGGACGTAAATCCTTCAACGGAAGAACCATCCAGCGCTTAAGCATTCGTCCACCCATCGCCGTCTTCGTGCGATCGAGAACATCGATTAACGTAGTCGCATTTTCGTGGGGAGAACTGATTAATTCTAAATTTCGAACGGTGAAGCGATCGAGCCAAACATAGCGTTCTTCTTCTATACGAGAGATCGCTGAGATGTGCCCCAATCGATCGTGTTGATTCTCGGACAAGTAATGGATGATCGACCCAGCTGCGATAATTCCGGCATCCAAGCCTTCGATTCCAAATCCTTTGAGCGATTTCGTTCCGAACTGTTTATTCAATCGTTCGAGTGCGTAATCAGTCGTATAAATCCAATCTTCTAATCGATATGAGTAATAGCGATTTCCAATCAATTCATCAAAATCTTTCGATCGCTGTTTGTTGTATAGGATTTCAGTCGGTTCAAACCCCTGAATAAGTTTATCAATGTATTCGTTGCTTCCTTCCGCTATCAAAAATTCGCCCGTTGAGACATCTAGGAAGGAAATTCCAGTGATGTTTTTCTCGAAATGAACGGAACAGAGAAAATTATTTTTCTTGGTTTCCAGTACCTGATCACTGAAAGATACTCCAGGAGTCACCAATTCAGTCACGCCCCGTTTTACAATCTTTTTCGTCAGCTTCGGATCTTCCAATTGATCACAAATGGCCACACGCTGACCTGCTCGAACTAATTTCGGCAAGTAGGTGTCCAAAGAATGGTGAGGAAATCCTGCCAACTCCGTTTCAGAAGCTGATCCTGCGCCACGCTTGGTAAGGACAATTCCTAAAATCTTAGATGCTACAACGGCATCTTGTCCGAAAGTTTCATAGAAATCTCCCACGCGAAATAAAAGCAACGCCTGTGGGTGCTTCGCCTTGATTTGATTGTATTGCTTCATCAAGGGAGTCTCTTTTCCAGCTTTTTTCTTCGCCATTTTCGTTAAGTCGATTGATTGTTTAATTTGGTACCGTAAAAGTAGCGGCACTGGTGCAGTTCACAAAATATCAACGCCCCTTGTTATCCACAAAATGAACAAGAAATTAAAACTTTGGGAATTAGATCGCGTTTCGGAAGAAGAATTCAAGGCGCAGGATAAATTTCCAATCACGGTTGTTTTAAATGATATCAGAAGTCTGACGAATGTTGGATCGTTCTTTCGCACCTGTGATTCATTCAATATTGAAAAATTGTATTTGTGCGGAATTACCGCATCTCCTCCGCATCGAGAGATTCAAAAAACGGCTCTGGGCGCAACGGAATCAATGGATTGGGAACACCGAGAATCCGCTCTTGAATTGGTAAAAGAATTGAAGGCTGATGGCGTGACGATCTGCAGTGTCGAACAGACTAAAGAAACGACCATGTTGCAGGAGGTAGCGAATTTACCTGAAAAGCGTTTTGCGCTCGTCTTAGGAAATGAAGTGAATGGGGTAGATCAGGACATCATAGATCAATCGAATTATATCATCGAAGTTCCCCAATTTGGAACAAAGCACAGTTTGAATGTGTCCGTTTGTGCGGGAATTGTCATGTGGGAATTCGCTAAACGATATTTGAGGTAGGATTGCGGGGTTCGGCTCCGCTCAGCCCTCGGTTTGGTCCATGAAATGATAGTTAGAGGGCTGAGCGCAGCCGAAGCTCGACGTCAAATATCTACCAAGAATACTTCACCCCAACATTCAATTGAACCCGTGAGTGCTGCACGCGCGGTAGGACTCTCCAATAATAACTAAGTCTACTCGTCAAGGACCATTTTGGCGAAAGTGCAATGGATGCATCAATATGCGGCTGCAACAGAATCGATAATTTATCATAATCGATATTTCTTCCTCGATCGCTTGAATAAGTTCCTCTCCAGGTTGGTAAACTATCTGCACAAACTTCGGAGAAATAAACATATTGGCCATGGTCGTATACTTTGGTCACAAATTGATTGACGAAGTTGACTCCACCGCTCAATTGGAATTGTTCTGTTTCTATTATCCTATAGTTGACACCTGCCTGAAGTCGTATTGATTGGATTTGCTCGTAGTGTGACATAGAGCTCTGGTAATACCCATTATATGGAATGGAAATTGCTCCTAAAGACAAAGATTGATATGGTCCACATTCTCCATAAAGCGGAAATCGTTGATCTCGTGTATATTCCTGGATGGAATAATTTAATCCAAATTCTGCGAAAAATTTTGAAGAACCAATCTGACGATTGTAATTCAGTTCGATGTTCCAACTGGTAGTTTCTTCGTCATGATATTCTCCTCCACCGATAAGTGAAATGCTGTTAACCGTTTCTTGTGTCAATCCAAAAAAAGGAAATAGAATACCGAAAAATAATAAGCTGCTTGCTTTCATAATGATTAGGGTTATTTAGTTGATCAACGTCATGCGAGATTTAAATATTTGAATCCAGTCTGTTTTTAACATTTCGGTGCTTGTGCCCGTATTCGGAATATTCGCGTACTCTTGGTCCAAACCATCCATCCCTTTTTGTTATCTTTGCCGCCTTAAATGCTCTCAATTACTCTATTTGAAGACTTGGATTAAATATATTCTACAAAAGCTGTTTGGGTTTCGGACCTATCTCTTTGTTTTTGCGAAGTATAAAATTCGAACGCTTCGAAGAGACAAGAAGGAAAACCATTTCTTTCACTTCCTTGGAATGTTGAAAGATGGGGAAGGAATTGTGCTTGATATCGGTGCCAACCTCGGTATAATGACGGTACATTTAGCACAAACACTTCCGAATTCGACTATTCACGCGTTTGAACCCATGCCGGATAATCAGGAGATTTTCAAAAAGATTGTGGCAAAATACCAATTGAAGAATGTGAAGTTCCACGAAGTTGCTTTGGGAGATTCGGATGGCACGGTGAAGATGATTCTTCCAGAGAAAGACGGAGCGAAATTCCAGGGGCTTAGTCATGTTAAACATGATTCGATCACAGAATGGAACGAAGGAACGGAATTTGAAGTGCCGATCAAACCGTTGGATTCAATCTTTGGAGAGGAGAAGATTCAAGGGATCAAAATGGACGTAGAGAATTTCGAATACTTCGTATTAAAAGGAGGAAAGGAACTGTTAGCGAAACACAAACCGATCATCTACACCGAGTTGTGGGATAACGAAAACCGTCAGAATTGCTTTACGCTCCTCAAAGAACTCGGATATTCTACTCTTGCAGTGAAAGGAGACAAGCTTGTTCCATTCAATTGCGATGACCACGACGTCCAAAATTTTATCTTTACAGCGAATTAAACGACTTAACTAACGTTTAAGCTTTCGGATGCAACGCAAATTTCTTTCTGGTCTTGCCCTAATGTTGATCTTGAATCTCTTGATCAAACCACTGGCTATTTTCGGAATCGATGCGGAAGTTCAGGATCAGGTAGGTGATGCTCAATATGGAATTTATTTCCCACTTCTCAGCTTTACGTTTCTGTTCAATATTCTGTTGGACTTCGGGATCAACAATTACAACACGAAGCGCGTTGCGCAGTATCAGAAAGATGCCGTTGGAGACCTTGGTAAAATTCTCGTTCTGAGAGGAGGATTATTTGTACTCTATGCAATTGTTACCTTCGGTATTGCCTTTGCATTAGGGTGGAGAGAATTCCAAATTTACCTGCTGTCATTTTTGGTGTTGAATCAGTTTTTCGTCGCAGCGATTGCATTCGCCCGAAGCTATTTTACGGGAATGTTAATGTTCAAGACAGAAGCCGTTTTGAGTGTGTTGGATCGCCTACTACTGATCATCTTTTGTGGAGCATTGCTCTACCTTCCGAATAGTGATCAACCTTTTCAAATAGAATGGTTCGTTTGGATTCAAACACTCTGCTATGGATTAGCATTTATCGTTGCTTTTGCTTTATTATTGCGAAAAACAGGCCTTCCAAAGCTAAAATTTGATCGCAAGTTCTCATTTGACCTCATTAAAAAAAGTGTCCCGTATGCACTTCTGATCTTGTTGATGATGATCTACACACGCGTCGATTCTGTGATGGTTGAACGCCTCCACGTGAACGGAAATTTGGAAGCAGGGTACTATGCGAAAGGGTTCAGATTGTTCGACGCATTGTTCATGTTCGCCATGATTTTTACAGGATTACTTTATCCCATTTTTTCGCAGCAACTAATTCAAAAGAAGAACTTCAAACCCTTGCTTTCTTCCGCAACAAAATTACTAGCGGGTGGAACAATTGCATTAGGAATAATCGCCTACTTCAATGGATGGATTATTTTGAATTGGATCTATGAAAATGATGTTCTGCCAAGTGTAGAATCTTTTCAATGGTTGATGCTTGCTTTCGTAGGTATGGCGACCAACTTATTATTTGGAACGATACTTACGGCGAATGGCTCACTAAAATTTTTAAATACGGTTTCAGCAATAGGGATTGTATTAAACGTCGGAGTCAATTTCTTCCTGATTCCAAAATACGGGGCGAGCGGGGCAGCGCTGGCTACATTAATAACGCAAGGATCTGTTTCGTTGGTGCAGATCATTTATTGTGTTCGA
Source organism: Crocinitomicaceae bacterium (assembly GCA_045105095.1). GTDB lineage: Bacteria > Bacteroidota > Bacteroidia > Flavobacteriales_D > Crocinitomicaceae > UBA4466. The sequence continues at coordinate 9,121 of JBGCDF010000385.1, forward strand.
TTGTTTTCACTGAAAATTACACTAATTCCCATCCTTCAGTTCGTTGGTTTTATTGCATCAGTCTGGATGATTTGTTACTTCGTAAAGGTTGATTCGCTTTTATTGTTTGCCTTGGTTGGAGTAGCGTCATTAGCAGGGATGTTTGTCTTTGGATTAATTGATTTCAAGCAACTTAAATCCATCTTCACATCCAAGGCAGAATAAGAAATTTCCAACGGATAAAACGAGCAAGATATTTATTAATCATAGTATCAAATTGCTCCATGATTAAAACAATATCATGTGAGAGCGAAGCGGTTACGCGTTCGCAGCAGTTTTTCTGCATTTTTTTTAAGCGGAAAATTTTAGCTACGTGAAATAATTTGATTTTTTCGCAGTTTAAACACCAACTAGAAATAGTAACTTCGCGCTACGAAAAAACTAACTATGAGTGAAAATACGCCTGATTTTCAAGATGAAAGTCAAAACCTGCTCCTTTTTATTTGGCGAAAACGTAAGATAATCATCATCGTTTCAGCAATCGCATTTGTGGCATCGATTGTGATCTCATTATTCTTAACGCCGCTATATAAGTCTACTGCAATCGTATTCCCAACGGCAACGAGTACCGTATCGTTCTCGGAGCAAAGAAATGCAAAAGCATCTTCGATGGACTTTGGTGAAGAAGAACAAGCAGAACAGCTGCTTCAAATTTTGCAATCATCTCGTATTCGAAATAGAATTGTCGAGCGTTTCGATTTGTTCAATCACTACGAAATTGACGCCGACGATGAGAATCGTTATTTCAAACTGGGACAAGAATACAGCAGCCATATTCAATTCTCTCGAACGAAGTACGGATCGATAAGTATTGACGTTTTAGATCGTGAGCCGGAATTAGCCGCAGAAATCGCGAATAAGATTGTCGACTTGATTGATACCGTGAAAAACAACATGGTAAAGGAACGTACAATTCCAGCGTTCGATATCAGTCGCCGTAAACGCGAAATGTTGGAGACGGAAATCAACGGAATTTTGGAGGAGCTGGACAGCCTTTCCGCAATGGGGGTTGTGACGAGCGAAGGTCGCGCAAACTTGTATCAGGCCTATAATGAGTCGAAAAGTGCGGCAGATAAAGCATTCGTTAAGAATCAGGTTGATGTAAATATCAAGTACGGTGCACGCTTTGACGGATTAGAGCAATTACGTGATGAGCGTATCGTTAAGTTGACAAAATTTGAAGATGCGTACGAACAATCGGAATCGGATGCATACGCAAACTTCAACCACAAATTTGTTGTGGAACCAGCAGTTGTAGCAGATAAGAAAGATAAGCCTAAGCGAATGATCATTGTGATACTTGCAACGATGGGCGTGTTCTTCTTTGTGATCTTTGCGCTACTCGTTCAGGATCGTATTGCGAAGCTTCGAAAAATGGAGTAGTTGCCTACGTCACGCTCAAATATCTTTATTGTACTTGCCAGTTTGGCCTACATTCTTGTGTCGTGCTATCTCGTGTGGATCGATCAGGAGTATCTAGTATTAGCTCCACTTGGGTTACTTGCCATGTACTGCGCGATTGTCTATACACAATGGACGTACCTCGCCTTGGCATTATTCACCCCCTTGTCCGTTAATATTGAAGAATACACGGATAGTTTCGGGTTGTTTATCCCTACGGAGCCCATTCTTTTCGGTTTGTTGATTTTGATGCTGTTGCGACACGTCCACGACCGGGCATTCGAAAAGGAAATTTGGCGTCACCCCATTGTATGGGCAGTTTCGTTCTACTTGCTGTGGATTTTCGTTACATCAATTACCAGCCAACACCCAATGGCTTCGTTCAAGTTCCTACTCGCCAAATTGTGGTTCATTGTTCCTGTTTTGTTTTATGGGCCAAGCGTTTTCAAACAAACAAAACACGTAAAAACCTTTGTTTGGTTATTGACGATAGGAATGGTTTTGGCGATTACTTACACGCTTCTAGTCCATGCCAGCTATGGTTTTGGTGAGAAAGAAGGACACTGGGTAATGTGGCCGTTTTTCAAGGATCACACGATTTATGGAGCAGCAGTCGCCTTTGTGACGCCGCTCATTTTCGGGTTGTATTTCATGAAGAAACACAATCCATTGATGCAAGTGACGATCATCTCTTTAGCTATCATCATCTTAATCGGATTATACTTCTCATATACGCGTGCTGCATGGTTAAGCGTGGTAGCCTCATTATGCGTGCTAGCAGCGATTAAGTTGAAAATCAAGTTTACCTGGATTGCGAGTGGAATAATCATCCTTGGAACCTTTTTGTACCTCTCAAAGGACGCCATTCAGATGGAGTTAGAGAGAAACAAGTACGAGCATACCACCGAAGAATTTGGAGAGCGCTTACAAAGTGCGGCAAACGTAACTACCGATGCCTCGAACCTTGAACGATTGAACCGCTGGTCATGTGCCATAGCGATGTTCAAAGAACGTCCCGTTTTTGGATTTGGCCCGGGAACTTATGCGTTCGAATATGCACGATTTCAGGATCCAGAGAATTTAACGATCATTTCAACGAATTTTGGGAATTTAGGAAATGCCCACAGTGAATACCTTGGTCCGCTCTCTGAAATGGGCTTTTTGGGCATGATCGCGATGTTGTTAATCGTAATTGCCATCTTCTACAAAGCAATCACACTTTACCTCAAATGGCCACCTGAAGATCGTGAAATGCGAACGCTCATTCTCTCCATGATTTTGGCACTAGTAACGTACTTCGTGCACGGCGTTCTCAATAACTTCCTTGATACAGACAAAGCAGCTATTCCTGTTTGGGGATTCTGCGCTGCGTTTATCGCATTGGAGATTGTCTTGAAAAAGAAATCCAAATCCCTTCAATAGTTTCTATCTTCGAATTTCATTCAATCAAACGTAATGAGGATTTTCATTTTTTTAATCATTCAAACGTTTCTGTCTCATTCTTTGCAGTCGCAAACACTTCGTGTAATAGTTGAGTCTGATATCGAACCACTTCCCTTTGCTGAAATTGATTTGATTAATCTGAGAACCGGAGATACCATTTCGAAGACCTCCGATCTATTTGGGAAGGCAAAATTTGATGATTTGAACACTGCTTTCTATGCACTTGAAATTTCATGTTACGAGTATGAGTTTGATAGAGTAGATTCCATTGAAGTAAAGTCTAATGAGGAAAGTGAAATTACGCTTGAAGGTCGCAACTGTGAGTTAGAATATCCAATTCATGAATGCCCGAAATGTCAGGTGTCAAAGCATGTTATTCGAGCGCGAGCAGGGATAGTAGTTTATCAATCCTTTCATAAACCAAAAGAAGAGAAAAGATACTTCCGAAGGCTGGCAAAAAAAGGATATGAATCCACATTTTACGAATCAGCCGAATTTGTCTACAACATTATTGATCCAGGAACGAACGAAAAACTTCAAAACTCTTCAATATGCGATCAACTTTCGTATTGTAAAAAGCACCGCATACTGTATTAGTGGGAGGAGTGCCTCCAACGATCAGACTATCCGAGGGCTGAGCGGAGTCGAATTCCACACCACAAACTCTACCATCGACTTCACTCAGGCATCCTTTGTTTATAGCTTTCGCAGCCGAATTTAACTATCCCCCAAACACACGTTTTTTCTCCCCCGAACGTTGTACATTCGTAACAATGTTAATTTTTCTTCGAAACGCAATACTACTTTGTGCCTTTTTACTTCCATTTATTGGAGAAGCACAGCATTCTGGACTTCGTTCCATGACTGTTGCGCACGCCGATACTATTCAACTTGACACACTCTCTATTTACCCGAACTCCTTCACTATTCAATGTGGCGGAAAAGCCTTAGCTAAGGATCAATATGAACTGGATTATGCCAAATCGCAAATTATCCTATTCGAAAAATGCAAGGACTCGCTAGACGTTTCGTTTCGTGTGCTTCCTTTTGACTTGAGTTCGCCCATCGTTGCGCGTGACACGAGTTTGATTTACGAAGAGAACAAGGGCATGCGTGAGCGATTTATGATTACAACTCAAGAAACCAATGCAGATATTTTTGGTGGAGCGGGATTAAATAAACAGGGAAGTATTTCTCGTGGAATTTCCTTTGGAAACAATCAAGACTTGGGAGTGAACTCGACATTGAACTTGGAACTCTCTGGACAGATCGCACCGAATTTGAAACTACTGGCTTCCGTTTCGGATGATAATTTGCCGATTCAGGCCGATGGAAACACGAACAAGTTACAGGAGTTCGATCAGGTATTCATTCAGGTGTATAACGATCAATTGAAACTCATTGCGGGAGATTTTTGGTTGTACAAACCCAAAGGATACTTTCTGACTTACAAAAAGCGAGCACAAGGATTAACGTTGAATTATCAATGGTCGCCTGAAAAAGGAAAAGTATGGAAAACAGAGGCGAGCGGTGCTTTATCAAGAGGTAAGTTTCAGCGCCAAATCATTCA
>JBGCDF010000386.1:0-11526 GCA_045105095.1 Crocinitomicaceae bacterium
CAGCCATTACGCTGAAAGTTCCTGTTCCTGTGTAAGGTGCAGTTCCTCCTGTCGCTGTTACTGTAATATCTGCTGTTCCTCCGTTACAATCAATTGTTGTTGCTGTAGCCGATACGACTAATGCTGTTGGTTCTGTTATCGTAATGGATACAGTCTCTGAACATCCATTCGCATCGGTTACTGTGTAATCATATGTTCCAGCCATTACGTTGAAGATTCCTGTTCCTGTGTAAGGTGCAGTTCCTCCTGTCGCTGTAACGGTTACATCTACTGTACCTCCATTACAATCAATCATTGTTGATGTTGCTGATACTGATGCTACCAATTGAGTTGGTTCTGTTACTGTAATTGATACAGTTTCTGAACATCCGTTAGCGTCTGTTACTGTGTAATCGTATGTTCCAGCCATAACGCTGAAAGTTCCTGTTCCTGTGTAAGGTGCAGTTCCTCCTGTCGCTGTTACTGTAATATCTGCTGTTCCGCCGTTACAATCAATTGTTGTTGCTGTAGCTGATACAACTAATGCCGCTGGCTCTGTTACTGTAATTGATACAGTCTCTGAACATCCGTTAGCATCCGTTACTGTGTAATTGTATGTTCCAGCCATAACGTTGAACGTTCCTGTTCCAGTGTAAGGTGCAGTTCCTCCTGTTGCTGTTACGATTACATCAGCAGTTCCTCCGTTACAAAGGATAGTTCCTGTCGCTGTTACCACCAAAGCAGTTGGTTCTGTGATTGTAACCGTTGCTGTTGACGTACATCCATCGCCATCCGTTACTGTGAACGACTGCGTGCCTGCAGGTACAGTGAACATTCCTGTTCCTGAATATGGTGAAGCACCACCCGTTGCTGAAACGGTTACTGTAGAAGTACCTCCGTTACAATCGATTGTTGTAGCAGTAGCAGAAGCGATTACCGTTACCGGTGGCTCCGTTACTACGTGTGTGATTGTGTCTGTACATCCGTTAGCATCAGTCAGTGTGTAGAAGTATGATCCTGCTCCCACAGTAAACAATCCTCCTCCAGTGTATGGAGCAGTTCCTCCAAAGGCAAACGCTGCCAATTGTTCTGTTCCTCCATTACAAAGAATTTCAGGACAAGATGTGTACGCTACAATTGGTGTAGGCTCCGTAATTGTTACTGTTGCTGTTCCTGAACAACCGTTTGCATCAGTCACCGTGTACGTATATGTTCCAGCAGTTTCACTGAACATTCCTACTCCCGTGTAAGGAGCAACACCTCCTGTTGCAGTTACGGTAACATCAGAAGTTTCACCGTTACAAAGAATAGTTGTTGCAATAGCCGTTACGGTAACATTGGAAACGGTAACCGTAGATGTGATGTCTGTCGTACATCCCTCAGTATCCAAATAAGAGAATGTATAATCTGTTGTTGTTGCAGGTGTTACCGAAGTACATAAAGTTGCAGCTCCAGTTGACCAAGCAAACGTTCCAGTACCAGTGACTGTATGCGACCCTAAATCTGAAGGATCATCAAATGTACCTTCCGTCCATTCAGTGCCAAGAGTTGTGAATGCACTTCCTCCAGTTCCTGTTGGGTTGGTAGTAACTCCACCAGTAACAGTTGCGTTTCTTATTAATGTTGAGTTCTGTGTGCTGTTACCTCCAGACGACCATTGCGCACCTGGATCATTATTAATCACACCAAAAATGTCTACTGCTGTTCCAGCTTTGCTGAGTACTATTGCGTCATCTCCGTTGTATAAGTTTGTATTTGTTGTTTGATCAGCTACTGCTAGGAATCCAGCATCTGCGTTGTTGTCACAGATCACATGTGTCGCACCGTTATCAATAACTCCTGACAATGGAATAGAGGCTGTTGAGCTTCCTCCATTGAACGTAATATCAATTGTATATCCTTCAGCAGATAAATCGATTGAAGCTCCTGTTCCGTTATAGATTTCAATACACTTGTTCAATCCTGAACCTTCAATGTATTCTGAAATAATTAAGTCTTCCGTTGCAACCGTTGCACAAATCTCCGCAGTTTCACCTGCACAAATTGTTGGGGAAGTAACAAATAAGTCAGTTGGTGGGATGATGCTAATGTTGATGTCATCACTCGTTGATCCGAAAGCATTCGAAACGGTAACCGTATATGTTCCAGCTGAACTTACTGTAATGTTTTCTGTAGTATCTCCAGTTGACCAAAGGAAAGAACTTCCATCACCCCCAGAGAAAAGCATAACACTTGTTCCGTTACAAATAGCTTGATCTGGACCTAAATCAACTACTGGTGCATTGTTCACAACAATAGAGTGGCTTCCAAGATCAGCTACGTTATCTTGTGGGAATTCCGTCCACTCTGTTTCGAGGGTCGTGAAATCTCCACTTGAAGAAGTACAGGCTGGGTTCGTTGTTACGCCAGATAAGATGTTTGTGTTTCTTCTTAATGTTCTATTCTGCGTTCTATTCGAAGCGGAAATCCATTGAGAACCTGGGTCACATCCGATCACTCCAAAAATATCAACAGTTGTTCCTGTAGTTGAATTGTAAAGCTCAAGAGCGTCATCACCGTTGAAAGACGTCGCTCCAAGATTTGTTGAAGCTCCTCCGAAAACTGTTGCCGAGGAGTTACTGTAGACAATAGTACTTCCATCTGCAAGCGTACCAGAAAGTGAATTCGTCACGTTCGGAGAACTGTTTCCGTTCGAATAAAGTCTGAGCTCATAATTAGAGAGGTCGATGGAAGCTCCTGTTCCGTTGAAAATTTCAATGTATTTGTTGCTTGATGAACCTTCAACATACTCAGATATGAGCAAGTCGGTGGTTTGAGCAATACTCGATTGCGTAACGAATAGACTAATGCCTAGAATAGACAGTAGTGCCATCCCTTTTGGTGAGAGTAGCATAGAATTTGGTTTTTAAATAAGTAATAGTCGCGGCTAATGTAAGTAAAATGTGTGAAAAATTTGTTGCTAACAAGATGAATTTCTTTCGGTTACGTCAAATTACGGATGAAAGGTGATGCTTATCAAGTGAATCCGTGACGTAGCCAAATTGCTTGTTCTAGTTACTTTCAGGCCTAGATGAGTATTTACCTAGGGTTGCCTCAACGAGATATTCGAAATAATGGTTTCATGACCAAGACTTGATACACTTTTAACTTACTGACGAGCAATACTTAAATAATTGGCTGCTACTACATAGACTTTGAACGCAAAAAAATGGAGTATTTCATTCCTCCTGAACTCGTTTTCGCTTGATAGAAAATATAACTCGTTGAGTCCATTTCGACCTTTTCAAAGTTTCCTCCCATGTGCTCATTTTCGAATAAATCGTTGTACGCGTTGACAAAAACTGGATTATTTCGATGGGGAGTGAAGCTTTTTCCACTATCCGTTGAAATAAAGAGTCCCAATTGGGCATCATTTACATTTCCGGAGCGATCCATATAGCTTCGATGCGTGATATAATGATGCCAGTAACTCTCCAGAAAACCTTTCGCTCCAGCAGCCATTAATAAAATTGTATCCCCTTTACTTTCGACGTAGGCAGGTTCAGTCGTGAATTCTGCGCTTCTCCAGCCGGTATGTTGATCCAAAACAGGTTCTTTATCCATCTTCCACGAGGTCAGTTTATCAGAAGTTGCTCTTCCAATGCGTTCGTATCCATCTTCATTGCGACCGTCAAAAAATAAGATGAAGTCATTCTTTCGTTTTGCAATTTTCGCACAGAAAACATCGTGATCGTTCCATGTTCCTGCTGCCTTAGGAGAAAGAATAGGCTCTTGCGAAATGTGATACTCGCCGAGCAAATCAACTGTGGTTGCAATACTTATGTGACGTTTCCCTGATTCGTCTTCACCATCCATAAATACATAATACTTGCCATCGTGTGCAATGATTTCCGATACCCTCGGAGCGGTATTAGTGGTCCATGAACACTCTTTGAAATCTTCCTGTGTTAAGATGGGTCTCCCTTTTTTCGCTGGCTTCCAATGAATGAGATCGACAGAATAGGCGGCGTAGATCTGTGATTGATCGGTATCAACCTCATAGACAAGAGTAATCCAGACTTGGCGATACTTGTCGAACACAATAGAACTAAAGCCCATACTTTGTCCATTGAACTCAGGCCAGAAGCTAGGATGAAAGACAGGCGCCGTGCTCACTTTTTTGTATCCGGAAGGCTGTGTATTCCAGAACACAACTCGTTGACCTGATCTTGGGAATCCATTACCTCGTTTACTCGTTCCGAGACCGATTTCCCCAGTTTTAAGATCTATACGTTGGATTGCGCGAATGTTCTCAACTCCAGCATCGAAATAGGGTTTGTTCATTCCCCATCCAACTACCCAATTCGAGCAATTTTCAGAATTAATGGCGAAATTCTTCGGAAGTTGGAGCTGAAGAGTCGCGTTTGCTTCATCGATGAAGTTGGCTCTTAATTGTGTCCCCTCGATCAGATTGTCCTGTTCAAAGTTGGTGATCATGCATTGCTCATTCAAGGCAAATTCAAAACTCTTTTCTTCAGGTATGCTGGAACATGCTGAAAAGATCAAGAGAGTGAGCAAAGAAAAATACCTTGTAATCCGCATGACATCTTTTGGATGTTGAAAGATACTGAAATGAACTTACGTTATGCTTTTTAGCAGGATAAAACGACGTATTGCTCTTTTTTTTGCATCTTTCTCATTCAATCTACATCCGAATACATGAATTTCTTTCTTGTTGATGTCTGGAAGCAATCGAAACGAGTTTTTGCATTTTTTGTGCTGTTTATACTCGCAACGATATGGTGTTCATTTTCGAAAACAGAGATAACACCTTTCTTCCTTTGGGCCCATTATTCTGATCAAGAAACTCTCACAGGGAGTTATGATCGAATTTATATCAAGGTGAACGGAGAAATACTGGATTTACCTAAGCTGAGTCGGCCGACACGAGAAATGATTCAGCTACCAACAGAATATTTTGTTCAATTGGAAGAACGTTCATACCGCACATCAACGCGTCATGTTCTGCGAAAACACTTGAAGGACAAGTGTTCGAAATCATTCTATTCCAAAATGGAAAAACGATTGGTAAATAGCCAAGAGGATTGTGAAAGATACATGAAATGGCTTGCGCGCTATATTGAACAAGTATATGGAGTGAAGGTGAATGAACTTTACATTGGGACATGTGATTTGGTCTTTCAGGAGGATCGAACGGTGAAAAGAGTGAATAAAAAACCGATAGCAAAACTGAGCGAGAATGAAGTACTACTTCGATGAAATATCGCGTTTAAGGTTAACTCGAATAGTGTTCGGATGGCTATTTCTCATTGTTCTGTATCAATGGTGGGCGAATCTGATGATTAGTCAATTGGAATCTCCGATTTTACTGCGTCTTGATTTGGATTTAAGCTATTGGATGGTGCATGCGACAGGAATTGGAGAACTTTTCCGATCGAGTTACGGCTCTGCTTTAATTTTTGATCTCTTATTGACCGTTTTATGTTTAGTCACCGTCATCTTTCCAAAGCGAATTATCTTCCCGATAATAACGGGCGTGTTTTACTTGATTTATTGTGTTCTACTGAATTCCTACCAGTGCTGGCACTATCATAATTTGATCACGCTTATTTGGTTGATTGTTCCGTTTTGCGTTCGTTCCCTTAAGACCTTCTCGTTACTTTTTGCAGGATTGAGGTATGCCGTAGCCTATATTTATGCTTCAGCAGCTATTTGGAAATTGGTCCGAGGTTCTGTTTTTAATGAAGGGCAGATGCAGTGGCTCATCGAACACAACTACGTTGATCGTTTGGCAGTCAAAGGATACGAACTGAACTTTTTGGAGAGTGCCATGTTCGGGCTCTCAAACCACCCAACGTTATCGTACATTGCATTGATTGTTGGAGTGGCAATTGAAGCTTCTTTTGTCTTTGCCTTTTTTACTCGGAAGTTTGATCGTTATTTGATCATTATTGGCGTAGTTTTCCATTTGATTACTGCCGTTTTGGTTGATGTTTCCTTTTTGCAATTGTGGATTTTATTCTTGGTGTTTATCCCGCCCGATAAGATTTCCGCTCCTATAAAACAGTGGTTTCGACCGGTCACTCACTAAATTTATATAGAATGGTTCTTTGCGCCTTGGTCCTTGACGGTTTGTTTTTTTACCACAAAGGCACAGACCGCTTCGCGGCACAACGCTTACTTAGTGTCTTTACGGAGTCAAGCCCGTGTCTTTGTGGTGGATAAACTATTAAACTCTTCCCTGCAACACTTCCTCAACATCTGAGAGTTTTGTGTTTTTCGCTCGAAGTAAAATAAACAAGTGATAGAGTAGGTCGGCGCTCTCGTTTAAGAATAAATCGCGGTTGTCATCCTTTGCTTCAATCACGACTTCAACGGCTTCTTCACCGACTTTTTGGGCTACTTTATTCATTCCTCGTTTGAATAATTTGTTCGTATAGGAGTTCGGATCATCATCAGAAATACGCTGATCGATGGTTTGCTCTAAATCGTAAATAAAACCCTTTGCGGTTGGTTCTCCAAAGCAGCTCGTAGTTCCAGTGTGACACGTTGGACCGATCGGTTTTACTTTGATCAACAGGGCGTCTGAATCACAATCTAATTGCATGGAAACAACATCAAGAAAATTACCTGAAGTCTCGCCTTTGGTCCATAAACGTTGCTTGGAGCGACTATAAAAAGTAACGCGATTCTCCTTTCGAGTCTTTTCAAATGCTTCTGCATTCATGTAGCCCAGCATGAGCACATTGTTATTGGTATTGTTCTGAATGATGACAGGAAGAAGCCCGTCAGTTGGATTGAAAACTGGTTTCATCGAATGGAAATTTTTGCTGTTTTTAATTCGTTTTTGAGTGTTTGCAGGTTGATTTCATTGTAGTGAAAAATACTTGCTGCAAGGCCTGCACTTGCCGCTGTTTGTGTAAAGAGCTTCTCAAAGTCTTTGATCGATCCAGCGCCTCCGGAAGCGATAACAGGTATCGAAACGAGTCCCGCGATTTGATCGGTAATTTCTAATGCAAATCCTGCTTTCGTTCCGTCATTGTTCATAGAGGTTAACAAGATTTCTCCTGCTCCAAGTCGAGCAATTTCGAGGCACCAATCGATTGCGCTTAACCCTGTTGGTACTTTTCCTCCGTTGGAAAAAACGAACCACTCGTCATCGATCTGTTTAATGTCAACCGCGACAACCACACACTGTTTTCCAAATTGATTGGAAATTTCCTGAATCAGTTCTGGTCGTCGAATAGCCGCTGAATTGATGCTCACCTTATCGGCTCCAGAAAGAATGACTGCTTGAGCATCTTCCAAACTGGAAATACCGCCGCCTACGGTAAACGGGATGGTGATTTCTTCCGCGATTTTTTCTACGAGTGAACAAATCGTTTTTCGCTTATCGTTCGTTGCAGAAATGTCGAGAAATACCAGTTCATCGGCGCCTTCATCAACATATCTTTCGGCGAGCTCAATTGGATCACCAGCATCGCGAATTCCTTCAAAGTTGATGCCTTTCACCGTTCGTCCATCTTGGATATCCAAACAGGGTATTATGCGTTTCTTCAACATAATTTACTGAGTTCTTTAAGTGTGATTTTCCCTTCGTAAATGGCCTTTCCGACGATTGCTCCCTTGCATCCTATTTCACGGAGGAAAGAGAGATCTCCCATAGTGGCAACACCACCGCTAGCGATGAGTTGAATGTTGGTGCGTTCAATGATTTCGGCATATAATGCTAGGGAAGGTCCACCGAGCATTCCATCTTTGGAAATGTCCGTACAGATCACTTCTTCAATGCCCAGTTTTTTGTAATCTTCAATGAAATCAATCACGTCGAGTTCGGCTAATTCTGTCCAACCCTGCGTAGCGATTTTTCGATTCAAACAGTCGGCACCCAAAATAATATTGTTTCCATATTGACTGATCCAGTTGGAGAATACTTCAGGCTTTTGAACAGCAATGCTACCTCCTGTAACTTTCGAGGCTCCCGATTCAAAGGCAATTTTCAAATCTTCGTCACTCTTCAGCCCTCCGCCGAAGTCAACGACCAGGTTCGTTTCAGAACTGATCCTTTCCAATACTGGATAGTTGATGATTCGTGAAGCTTTTGCTCCGTCCAAATCTACCAGGTGTAAGTAGTTGATGCCCGCATCTTCGAACATTTTTGCGACCTCGATGGGGTTTTCGTTGTACACTTTTTTTGTTGAGTAATCGCCTTTGGTAAGACGGACGCATTTCCCATCGATGAGGTCAATTGCTGGAATGATGTTCATAGTTCTAAAAAGTTTTGAATGAGTTTTGCTCCAATGCCAGCCGACTTCTCAGGGTGGAATTGAACGCCGTAAAAATTGTCTTTTTGAAGGGCTGCCGAAAAGGGTTGGATGTAGTCGCACATAGCAGCAGTATCTCGGCAAAGTTCCGCGTAATAACTGTGAACGAAGTAGAAGTCATCACTGGAGTTAATTCCGTTGAAGATGGAAGAATCTGTCACTTCGCACGTATTCCATCCCATGTGTGGAACGTTGAGAATAGGCTCAAATTCCTTAACCGTCGTATTGAAAATACCCAAGGTTTTTGTGGACCCTTCTTCGGAAAAATCGCAGAGTAATTGCATGCCCAGACAGATTCCCAAAACGGGTTGAGTCAAGGTTGGAATTAGAACATCCAATTGCCGTTTCCGCAATTGTTCCATAGCAAAAGATGCTTCACCAACTCCTGGGAAAATGACCTTTTCCGCTGAGCGCAATTCATTAGGATCATTTGTCAATTTAGAGGATGCTCCCAATCGGGCAAGTGCATTTTGCACAGATCGTATATTTCCAGCTCCGTAATCAATAATGGCAATCATAGCGTTCCTTTTGTACTGGGGATTGAAAAATCAGTTGTCTTAGCTACTGCCATTCGAATAGCGCGTGCGAAGCCCTTAAAGATTGCTTCAATTTTGTGGTGCTCATTTGTGCCATCTGCTTGAATATTCAAGTTGCATTGTGCGCCATCAGAGAAAGATTTGAAGAAGTGCATGAACATTTCTGTTGGCATTTCGCCGATCATCTCACGATTGAAGCTTGCCTTCCAAACGAGCCAGGAACGACCTCCAAAGTCGATAGCCACTTGCGCCAGGCAATCATCCATGGGAAGCAGAAAACCGTAACGTGCAATGCTTTTTTTCTGCCCGAGTGCAGAGCGGAAAGCTTCTCCAAGAGCAATTGCAACGTCTTCCATCGTGTGGTGTTCGTCCACGTACAGGTCTCCTTTGACGTCAATATCCAAATCAATCCCTCCGTGTTTGGAGATTTGGTCCAGCATGTGATCGAAAAAACCGATTCCTGTCGAAACATTCGATTTTCCTTCACCATCTAAATTGATTTCTACAGAGATATTCGTCTCAGAGGTGTTGCGAACAATTTTCGCTGTTCGATTTTGACCTTTCAAAAAGGTGTAAATATCTTTCCAAGAAGTTGTTGATAGCGCTGCATTTTCACTTTTCTCACCAATAAAAATCCCTTTGGAACCTAAGTTCTGAGCAAGTTCGATGTCCGACTCTCGATCACCAATCACGAAAGAATTTTCTAGATCATAATTTCCTTTGATATACTGGGTCAACATTCCAGTTCGAGGCTTTCGAGTGGGGGCGTTATCTTCGGGAAAAGAACGATCAATAAAGATTTCATCAAATGCAACCCCCTCATTTTCGAAGGCTTGAATGATTTTATTCTGAGCTGGCCAAAACGTTTCTTCCGGAAAGGAATCCGTTCCCAGCCCATCTTGATTGGTCACCATTACAATTTCATATTCCAATTCCTTCGTGATTTTGGAGAGGTATTGAAAGACTGTTGGATAGAATTCCAGTTTTTCGAGTGAATCCAGTTGATAATCGACAGGAGGTTCAATTACGAGTGTCCCATCTCGGTCAATAAAGAGTACTTTTTTCATATGTCTAGTTGTGTCAATGCTGTGAGAAGAAGGTTGTTTTCTGTACTTGTTCCAATGCTAATTCGCAGCGTATTTGGGATCAGTTTTGAACGGTTGCGAATAATGATTCCTTTGTTTGTGAGTTCGCGATAGATGTGTGAAGCGTTTTCCATTTCAATTAATATGAAATTCGCGTCTGTCGGAAACACCCGTTGCACCTTGGAAAGTAGCTTCAGTTCGCGCATCAAGCGCGTTCGTTCCGATTGAATTCGTTGGATTTGAAGCTCAAGTTCTCGTTGGTTTTTCATCGATCTGAATCCCGCTGCTTGATTCAAGGTACTCACGTTGTAGGGTGGTTTGATTTTGTTCAATAACTCAATGATGGCTTCGTTCGCAAAAGCAATTCCCAGTCGAGCTGCTGCCAATCCTCTTGCCTTGCTGAACGTTTGTGCAATGACAAGGTTTTCGAATTCAGCTAAGCGCTTGTTCCATGATGGGGCGTCGGCAAAGTCGATGTACGCTTCATCAATCACCACGATTCCCTGAAATTCCTTGAGTAACGTTTCAACACTTCCTGGGCTCATGAGATTGCCTGTTGGATTGTTCGGTGAACAGATAAAGATCAACTTGAGATTCGGATCATCCAGAAATGGCTTCGTTCGCTCCAAGTCCAGTTGGAATTGATCGTCCAAAGGAACTTCGATAATTTCAGCGTCATTGATACCGGCAGAAACCTGGTACATCCCGTATGTTGGAGAGAATGTCAGGACTTTGTCTGTACCGGGTTTCACGAAGAGGCGAAAGAGTAAATCAATCACTTCATCGCTGCCGTTACCAATGAACAACTGAGTTGTATCAACACCGTTATATTCTGCCAGTGCTTTCTTCAATTCTTGTTGATAAGGATCTGGATATCTGTTGAGCTCACCGAATGGATTTTCATTCGCGTCTAACCAAATCGAGGCTTTACCTTTGAAGTCATCCCGCGCCGAAGAATAGGGCGAGAGGTTTAAAATATTGGGTCGAACGAGTTCCGTTAGCTTACGCATTGTTCAAGGATTTTAATCGGATGGAAACTGCATTCTTGTGTGCCACGAGTTGCTCTGCTTCGGCCATTATTTCAATCGCAGGTCCAAGCGTTTGAATGCCTGAAGCTGTCAATTCCTGAAATGTGATTTTCTTGATGAAACTATCCAACGACACTCCGCTGTAATTTCGAGCATAACCATTCGTCGGCAATGTGTGGTTTGTTCCGCTGGCATAATCTCCTGCGCTTTCGCAACTGTATTTTCCGACAAAAACAGACCCTGCATTGCTTATTTGCTCGATGTATTCATTGGCAGAATCGAAGGCGAGAATAAGGTGTTCGGGAGCATACAGATTACTCAATTCAAGGCATTCCTCCAAAGAGTTGAGCCGAACGAAGGAACTATTGTTAAGAGCATCAACAGCAATATCGATTCTGGGGAGTGATGCCAGTTGGACCTCCAATTCCGTTTGAACGCGGTTCAACATGATTTCATCCGTTGTCAGCAATATTACCTGACTATCCGCGCCGTGTTCGGCTTGCGAAAGTAAATCAGCTGCGACAAAGGCAGGGTTCGAAGTTTCGTTCGCAATAACCAACACTTCGCTCGGACC
>JBGCDF010000387.1:0-7801 GCA_045105095.1 Crocinitomicaceae bacterium
TAGGGCTCTGGCGGCTTTTGTTTTTAGATGTTCCAGGAATAATTTACTCTATTGACAGAATCTTTTCAAGATTGACGCTTTTTGAATTAATTCAGTTAATTTTGTCTCAATGCATCTTAAAAAACTTCATTTATTCAATTACAAGAACTACGAAGAAGCAGAAATTTCGCTGTCTTCCGGTATTAATTGTTTTGTTGGAAAAAATGGTGCAGGAAAGACAAATGTCCTAGACGCAGTTCACTATTTGAGTATGTGCAAATCATACATGAATGCAGTCGACAGGCAAAACATTCGATTTGACCAACCCTTTTTTGTTATTCAGGGAGATTGGATGAAGGAAGATACTACGACGAACATTCACTGTGCGGTAAAAGTCGGATCGAAAAAAGTCTTTCGCAGAAATAAAAAGGAGTACGAAAAATTAGCGGACCACATAGGACAGTTTCCAGCAGTAATGATTTCTCCGTATGATCGCGATTTGATTTCCGAAGGAAGCGATCTGCGCCGCAAATGGATGGATGGAATCATTGCCCAATTCGATCGGAAATACCTTGATGACATTCAGAAGTACGCGAAAGTATTGCAGCAGCGAAATGCATTGCTGAAAAATATGGCGGAGCATCGCTTGTTTGATCGCGAGTCCATTGAAGTGTGGAACATGCAGATGGTGCAGTTGGGAGAGCGTATTTTCGAACGCCGAAAGGAATTTTTGGAATCCTTCATTCCTGTTTTTCAGAAACATTACGACTCAATCGGTAATGAAAGCGAAAAAGTTAGTTTGACGTATCGCTCACAGTTAAACGATGGAGACTTCAATCAGCTTTTGCTAAATGCCGAACGAAAGGATGCCGTCATGAGGTACTCAACGGTCGGTACACATCGCGACGACCTCGTCTTTGAAATCAAAGATCACCCAGTGAAGAAGTTTGGTTCTCAAGGGCAGCAAAAATCCTATATCATCGCCTTACGATTAGCTCAGTATGAGTGGTTAAAAGCGCAATTGAATGTTACTCCGGTTCTTCTTTTGGATGATATTTTCGACAAACTCGATCAAACGCGTGTGGAACGATTGATCAAATTGGTTCATGATCAATTCTTTGGTCAAGTGCTGGTTTCTGATACTGACGAAGATCGCGTACGAGACATTTTTGCCAAGAATGATTTGAAGAGTAAAATATTTCGTGTCGATGAGGGTGCAGTGGAAGAAGCGCAGTAACTTTTCGGGTACTTTATTTGTTCTACTACCAAATCAAATTATATGCGCCACATTTTACTTTTTCTCATTTCAGTCATGTGTTTTCCTTCTTTCGGTCAAGAAGATGTTTTAATCAAGCCACGTCCAACAGTTAAGAAGATGAATCGCCATCAGATAGAACTCTCTCCTGCATCATTGTGGGTAAGCAATAGCTTCTTCTTAGGGCATAGATTGAATTATCGGTTCCGACTAAAAAGGAGCACGCTTGAATTAGAAACGAATGGAACCATGTTCAGGAGCTTGGATGTTCATGCAAATCTCTTGAAAGAAGACAAAGTATTTCCTCTTCTCAATCAATCAAGATTTACCTTTTCAAAGTCGATTATTGGAAAAGGAAAAGTCATCAATCGAAATAAACAGAAACGTTTTATTACTTCTTTTCGTGCTGGTTATCACTTCTTTCAGCACTCAACGGATCATCAAGATTGGGATTATTGGGCGTATGATTCTACCGCTCAGTTCGGGGTAAGCAGTATTCGTAGTTTTCAGTCTCACTCTATATCTGCTGGTTTGAGTTTCCGTACGGAGAAATACAAGAGACTTGATGGACGAATGAAGCGCGTAGCTTCACACGATTGGTCATTGGATTATCTCGGGTGCGTTTACTATCAACTTTCTTCGTATTCAACGAATGCTCAGAATGATTACAACATTCAAAATATCTCGAATCCTTACGAGGTGCGAAAATCTGGCGCACATTTCAAATATCGATACACACGTGATTTAAACTCGAACCTTGGAATTCACTTTGGAACGGAAGCTTTGTATGTGCCATTTATAGATGATTATACCTACGATACGTCAATAGCACTTTTTGTTCCGAGAGGAGGGAGGATACTTATTCCTTTTTTCGTGAATGTTAATGTAGGAGTTTCGTTTTATTTTTGATCAGTAAAATTTTTTAACAATCTACGCGTTTACCCCAAAAAAAGAAGTATGATACAACGACTAATCTGTTTTGCTTTATTCCTTTTACCGCTCGTTTCCTGTGAGAAAACATTCTTTAAATTGTCGGATGGTGAAATTATCGAAACCGATGATGCTGCGTACTTTGGGTCAGGTTCATCTTCAGCCTATTTAGATGCTTTCATGAACGACCAAATAGTACATGTCGGTAATGTTACTGAACTCGATTCTCTTGTGACTTTTTTAGGGTCGAGCGCGAACCTTGCAAACATTCCTACTATCGGCGGAAGCATTTCGAGTGATTACTTTTCCAATTTCGATTTCACCAAATACCACCTCTTTGCTGTGTTTATTCAGTACGAAGGGAAATCGGCAGGGAAAATTACAAAGGAGAAGTTAAAAGTAAACCAATCCCGTGAAGAATTGAAGTTCAAGATCAAGATTGAAGTTAAAGTTGGAGGTTCAGGGATGGACGATTACCAAAAGCTTTTTTTCTTTAAGGTTCCAATCGAAGAGGCGAGTTACAATTTTTCTGGGGAAATAGCACTCAATGAAAAGGCAGGTATCAGTGGCAGCGATAAAGACTACACAAACTCCTATACCTTACCTTAATTCACACGGCCGTTCGTTTACAGAACTCAATTTACTACCTTTGCTTTATGAGTGATCTCAAGCGTACGTCCAATGAAGCTCCGTTAAAGGAAGTAATCGACCGATGGCTAAAGGCCTATGGGCTGGATGGAAAAATGAAAGAACTCGATATCATCAATGCCTGGCCAGAGATGATGGGAACAGCTGTTGCTCATCGCACCAAGGAAATCAAAATTAGAAACGGGACGCTTTACTTGAAGATGGATTCTTCGGTGATGCGCGATGAGTTGTCACATGGAAAGCAAGTGATCATTCAACGTATAAATGAAAAAGCTGGATTTCGGATCATCAATGATGTTTGGTTTGGATGAGTCCCTCTATCGTTGATTTCATGCCTACTAACGTCCCGTAATTCGCAGAATCTCTTCGTTCTTATCCATACACGATTCACAGAATAGATTTCTGAGTTCTTCGTGGTCAAAGGCCTGAAAAGGAATGCGACAATTACCCATAAACATGTTACACCAAATATCAGTACTCATGGTTTCATGTAGTTGAATGAGCGTGGCATAGTAGTCACTCCACTGTTCTTCCGATGGATGATTCCAGCCCAGTTGCATATACATATCAAGAGTTGCGTCCGAAGTTGCGTAGGGCTGAAGCATGCGCACAGCCAAGTCGATATTACCGTATTCTACAGCACATTTCGTGAGTGCGATTGCAACAGAATCAGTCATTTGATTATACTTCTTGTAGTACTCATACAATTGGGCGATGCTTTTGGAGGCGTCGTGTCCACTTCCGAGTAAATCTGGGTTTCTCGGGAACACTTCGTTCAATAACATCACATTTAAATCGAAATTAAGTTGATCAATGTTCCACCGAAAAGCAGTATCAACCTGATACGAAGATTGCAGGCTCTGCATGATCGTCAATATCCCCTGAACTTGCTCTTGCTTGCTTGGCGGCTTTTGTTTGAAGTTGTCAACCTGAACCCGAATAAGTTGATACAAGAACTCAGGGAGTAATTCTCCTGATTTGGCGTATCGACCATGGAGCTTTGCCATATCTTTCTCATGACTTTGCCTCCACAGAGGGTTTAACTGACTGAAAGTGTCTTCAAATTCATATCCATATAAGATGTATTGCTGAATGAGTTTCGGAGAGGATTTTGAGAATTCGGGCACTCGAAATTTTGCTAATTCCTCAATGGAAAGTGAGTCATGGAGAACGAGGTAATGGGCGAATTCATACAAATGCTCAATGGAACGGAAAAGAGAATCGCGTTTTTCAGGATTGGATGCGTAATTAAGTAGATCCAACAAGCGCTTGTTTTCTTCTTTGATGAGAAATGGATAATTCTTTTGATCGGATGGAATGGTTGCATACAATCGTACGTCTCCGCGTCGGGTAGGAGCGAGTATTGGTTCCAATTTGTTGGCATCGTGCGATTTAAGGTATTCTTCTAACTCTGAGCTACTTTTATTCGCAAGGAAACGCCATTTAGCACTTTTATTGGCATTCGTAGTAAAGCCTAACCAATCGGTTGAGGTTAACACGGATAGCTCGATGATGTTTTCTTGTCGAGATTGAATCAAACGTGTGATGTTCTCAGCGCGCCGTCGTTGTAAGCGTTCGTTGATTATGGAATCACCTTCTATGGACGCGTATGCGTGAATTTCAATTGAATCGATATTGTATTTCAATTCGCCAAATGATTCGAGCAGTGGTTCGATATCTTCCTGCGTGAAATCTACTTGTCCTTGTTCGAAAGGGATAGTGAAATTGGTAATCTTTTCTTTGGGTCGGAAAGAATAAGAGCGTTCCGATTGAAGTGGAATGAACTCACTTTCTTGATAATCAGAATACAACTCTCCGCAGAAGGAAGTGAAATAGTCAATGTCGCAAATCTGTTTATTCTGAATGTAGACGAGATTATGGTTCCAGTAATTCACATCTTTTGGAACACGCCCCAAAGAGATCTCGAAATACTCGCTGCTGTAGCGATCAGCTTTATACTGTCCGAAGCGCCGAAAAAAAGAAGAGGAATCCTTTCGGAAAATATAGGGCAGAAACTTGACGTCTTTTTTCTTCTTGCGTTTTTTGTAGCCTTTGAATAACTCTTTTCGATATAAAGGTTCCAGTGTAAATCCATTGAGTCGCAATTGCCCATTCCTCCGACTTGGTTTGGAATAATAGGCAGGATTGCCACACATGTAGTCATCGAACGAAACAATTTCCACGGCGAATCCATCTTTGCGATCACGGATGAGTTGTTGAACGTAGGCCGAATTCTCCACTTTCAGAATGAACTTTTTGCGCTCTACTCGAAGGGAGATGTTCGGTTTTTCGGCTTCCAGTACTTCGCAATGTGCGCATTTCTCCAGTTTATCATGCTTAAGTTTGAAGGGATATGTGTGATTTGCGATAAGCTGATCGGGAATTCCGTCAAAACTCGAAACCACAGGTGGGGGAGTGTATTCGGAATAGTTGAACATCTCCTCATTTTCTTCGAATTGGAACTGATGCGCAACTTTAGCAAATTTCTGACAGGCATAGATCCTACCACTTTCAATGTCCAGAGAAACGGTCAACCCTGTAATTTGATAGTCAGCAGTGATCATATTTTTGAAGTGTCCCGGTGAATTCACCCAGGAATCGACCATTGCGTCTGCAATTCCTTGATAGGTATGAGTATCGAACTTTTTCCCTTTTTTATTTTTTACTTCAGAATTGAAGGGCACATACAGTACGTTTTCACCAACGCTGTAATTTTTTGCTCCGAAATATTCTGCTCTTAGTTGGGGTGTTTTGGTTGCCGCCAAATCTGTTTCATTGTGCGTCAAACGTTTCTTTCGAAGCATGTATTGGGAATGATGATCGGATGCTACGTAGAGAATGGAATCATTTACCAGAACATCGCAGTCATGGTTCTTTCGGACTTCATCTACACCCGTTTTCACCAAATGTTCAAGGTACTTTTTGTTGAAATTGTACGCATCAAAAACATCATCCTGAGCATTGAGTTGAGGAAGTAGCGCGAGGAAGAGTACAAGTGTGAGAAACTTCATGGTACCGTTACGTCCACTAAATAACGCGAAAAAAAGGAAATCTATTGGATGGTTTCTGAAATTGTTGAGCAAGGGCTTACTTTCTCATCAAATCCAAATACATTTTCTCCACCTTGTTTCTTGCCCAGTTGGTTCGTCTCAGGAACTTTAAGCTCGATCCCATGGAAGGATCGTGCGTGAAACAACGGATGTTCACTCGACGTCCCATTTCTTCCCAACCATAGACTTCTACGAGCAATTCGAGCATGTCTTTCAACTTCACCCCGTGAAGTGGATTGTTTGGTTGGTTTTCCAATTCTTTTTCGGAATCGCTCATAGCATAAAACTACTGAATAATTACCGATTGTCTGCTCGAAGGGTAAGCAGAGAAGAATCCAAGGGCTCTGTTCTCCCACTGATACGTAGGGTTAGCTGGAGCCGCACTGTTTGGATCAGTCAACGATGATAGTTCCACATAGTAATCGTGAACCTTTTCATTGATCGTTCTCAACTCGATTTCGACTGAATCACCAATATCAAAAAGGTCAACGAACAATGGGCGAATAACTAGGTTTCCATTTGTGAATTGATCATCATTTAGAACCACGTCATTGAGCTCGTTATATACCGTGTCGTTTCGAGTAATGTGCGCAGAAGTAAAATCACCTTCGACAGCAGGGTCCTGATAGGATACAGCAACTGCGTAACCACCATCTCCACTGAAAGGTCCTGGTTCGATGTAGTCATAAATGATAGGGAATTGGTCAATTATTGGAAGCATGTCACACGTCGCTGTGTAAGTAACTCCATTCGCCAAAACTGTCATCGTGTATGTCGTTCCAAATTCAGGTGCATAGTTGTCTGTCAGGTATCTCCCGTTTGATACGAATGGAACAACTGTAGAAACTCCTGCTTCATTGGTGATTGTGACAACAGCATCGTCGATAGTTGGAGAATCTTCTCCCGAGAAGAAATTAGACGTCTCCGTAACACGAACACGAACAGTGCTGTCTTCAGCTGTGTAATTTGCTTCAATTACTACAACTGGATTTGCATCGTTTAAGTCAATGTCAATAGACTTCTGACATGAGGCAAATGTGATTAATCCGAGAAGTACGATTGCTAAATATTTCATGTTACTTCAATTTAAAGTTATACGTGATGGAAGGAACCATCTTGAACAATGCTGTTTGTAAGGCTTCGATGTCTCCTGATGCGTTTTCCTCGAATGTAATCGTGAATGCATTTTCGCGAGAATACACGTTGTAAATCGAGAAGTTCAGGTTGTGCTCGAATCGTTTTTTGTCTTTCAAATACCATGTCAGTCCGATGTCCGCTCTATGGTAATCAGGCATGCGGTATCCGTTTCTCTCTGTAAACAATGGAATAATGTTTCCATCGATTTCGTATTTCCCTGAAGGGAAGGTAACGGCATCTCCGGTGTAGTATACAAAGGTTCCTGCAAGGGCAAGGTTCTTTGTGAGTTTGTACATTAAGACAATTGAGATGTCGTGAATACGATCCTGACGAGCCGAGAATTCTTTCCCATCGTTGATATCGTCCAACTGTCGTAGAGATCGAGACAAAGTGTAGCTTATCCACCCTGTGAACTTTCCTTTTTTCTTTTCGAGCAATAACTCTAATCCGTACGCTCGACCTTTACCGTAAACCAATTCGCCTTCTACCTGATCATTTAAGACAAGGTTCGCTCCGTTTCGATAATCAATTTGGTTCTGTAGCGCTTTATAATAAATCTCGGTAGAAATTCGGTAGGTGTTTTTCTTTAGGTTTTGGTAGTATCCAAGTGCAATTTGATCTCCAATTTGCGGCTTGATATTGTTTGAACTTGGCACCCAAACATCAGTAGGACTCGTTGTTGTTGAGTTCGATAACTGATGCAAGTATTGAAAGTTTCTGTTGTATCCCAATTTGATTGAGTTGTTCTCAGAAATCACATAACTCAATGAGAAACGCGGCTCTAATCCTTGGTGGTACGAAA
>JBGCDF010000388.1:0-5653 GCA_045105095.1 Crocinitomicaceae bacterium
CGACATTTCGCACGTAAATCGAATATGCTGATACCAGGTGTATCGTCAATATAGAGCGGGGCAGTGGCTAGTTTACTAATTCGAGTGTGTAATTGCTGGAACTCATCATCACGTAAATCTCCTTTACGAAGTTTCTCAGCAGGCAGTCTTGTTTCAGATGCAATCAAACGTTTTACCAATTGAACCGATGACATCTCCAGAGAGAAGATCGCAACTCCTTGATTGTGATCAACAGCAGTATTTCGCGCCATTGACAGTACAAAGGCTGTTTTTCCCATTGCGGGACGAGCGGCAATTACAATCATGTCCGAACGCTGCCAACCTGAAGTCAGTTTATCCAGTGCAAAGAATCCAGTGGGAATTCCAGAAATACCGTCTGAGTTTTGTGCAGCAGCTTCAATTTCTTCAATGGCCAAACGCACTACGTTCTGCATCACATCCACGGCTTTTCCCATGTTGTTTTCTGCAATTTTGAAAAGGTCGCCTTCGGCTTTGTTCAAAACATCGAATACATCATTTGTATCGTCAAACGCATCTCGCATTACTTCTGTACACATGCGGATTAATTCCCGCTTAATGTGTTTTTCGGAGATGATTCGGGCATGAAATTCAACGTGGGCCGTTGACGCAACACGACTTGTCAGCTGAGATACGTAAGCAGCGCCACCAGCAGCCTCAAGTTCACCATTTCGTTTCAACTTATCGATGACAGTTAAAATGTCAATGGGTTTTGAAGTTCCGAACAAGTCCTTAATCACCGCAAAAATGTACTGGTGCTTTGGATCGTAGAAACTTTCATTAGAGAGAATGTCAATCGTTTCGGTAACCGCATTTTTTTCAAGCATCATTGCTCCAAGTACCGCTTGCTCTAGATCTACCGCTTGTGGTGGAACTTTTCCTCCCAAGTCTTGGGCGGCAGAAGCAGCTCTATTTGTACGCTTAATTGGCGATCTTGATCGATCTTGATTATTCTCCATAAATTCAAAGATACGGAGAGTTTTTTGTGCAACGAGTTATTTTCGATTGGTATTATGAAAAAGATGTTAAGGGCAGTTATTAACAATTGTTGATAGAGATTCAGGTTTGAAATTTTTCTTTGGGTAAGTTTAGAAAAAAATAATTAGTGCTACTTTCCCTTACTAAACGGTTTACCATTAATAAAACGGTTTAGCTGAAGCAGTCGGGGCGTATCAGACTTCTCGTTTCTGTTTGAGATTAGGTAGAAGATTGATTACTTTAGAAGCTACAACGAGTGAATTTTCAGCTAATGTTTAAGTATTTGTCTAACGTAAAATCTTTCCTTCTCGCTTTTATTTCGTTCGCGGTTATGTACTTCGTTTCGTGCGCAGATTCCAAAGAAGATGCTGAGGTAATTGAACTCTCTAAAGCAATTCCAGATCAGGTAGATTACAACTTTCACATTAAACCCATTTTATCTGATAGATGTTTTGCCTGTCATGGACCTGACGAAGCGAAGAGAAGTGCAGATTTGGCATTGCATACGAAAGAAGGACTTTTCGCTGAAAGTGCCGAAAATCCAGGACAGTTCATAGTTGTTCCTGGGAAACCTGAAGAAAGTCTGCTGTATCAGAGAATAACGGATAAAGATCATGGTAAAATTATGCCTCCGATTGAGTCCAACCTCGAGTTAAATGACTCGGAGATTGAACTCATCAAAAAATGGATTGAGCAAGGCGCTAAATGGAAAAAGCATTGGTCGCTTATTTCACCGATTGCAGCTACCTTACCCAAAGTTGACAAAAACGCCTGGGGACAAGAAACAATAGATGTTTGGACTGAAAAAGGAATGGAGTCGGTAGGTTTGACTCCTTCTGAACAGGCCTCACCAGAGCGATTGCTCCGCAGATTGTCATTGGATGTTCGCGGCGTTCCTCCGACAGAAGAAGAGGTAAAGGAATTCATTAAAGGGAACATCGAAGAGAATTACAGGAACAAAATCCAAGAATACTTAGGCTCGGTCGATCATGCTGAAAAATTAACTACGTGGTGGCTAGATTTAGCGAGGTATGCAGACTCCCACGGATACCAAGATGATTTGGAACGACAGAACTGGCCTTGGAGAGACTGGGTAATTCATGCGTTCAACAAAAATCAGCGCTACGATGAATTTGTGACATGGCAACTCGCTGGAGATTTAATTCCAGAGGCAAATTTGGAATCCATTCTGGCTACTACGTTTAATAGAAATCACAAGGTCACCCAAGAAGGCGGAGTTATTGACGAGGAATACAGGGTTGACTATGTGGCAGATCGCACAGGAACGTTTTTTACAGCATTTCAGGGAATGACAATGGAATGTGCCCGCTGTCATGATCACAAATATGATCCAATTAGTCAGAAAGATTTTTTCAGCTCTTTCGCCTTTTTCAATATGGTTCCAGAGAACGGATTGGCTGCCTATGGCGAAGTTCCCAAACCGAACATGGAAATAACTAAGGAAAAAGTGGAGTCAATTTTGTCTTTTATTCATGCGCCAGATTCAGTTCTGCCAGTCCGCACGATGATTATGAAAGACGACCCTAATATTCGCAAAACATTCGTTTTGGGAAGGGGGCAATACGATCAACCAGGGGAAGAGGTAAATCCAACTACTCCGAATTCAATTTTAACTTTTGAAGAGAACCTGCCTCAAAACAGGTTGGGGTTGGCGAATTGGTTGTTTGATAAAAAGAATCCCTTGACGGCACGTGTGATAGTAAACCGAGTTTGGCAATTGTATTTCGGAAGAGGGATTGTTGCGACACCGAATGATATGGGAAATCAAGGCGCACTGCCGACTCATCCTGAATTACTGGATGCTCTTGCATATGACTTCATGGAGTCTGGATGGGACTTGAGGGCTTTGGAGAAGAGAATTTTACTCTCAAAAACGTATCAACAAGATTCCAAAGTATCAGAAAAGGCGAAGGAAATCGATCCTGAAAACATCTACTTGTCCAGAGCTACACAAATGAGACTCTCAGCGGAAGAAGTAAGAGACCAAGTGCTGGCTGTTAGTGGATTACTCGTGAAGAAAGTAGGCGGTCCTCCTGTAAAACCCTATCAACCTGAGGGACTCTGGGAGGAAAAAACCAGTGGGGGAGGTTATACTACGTATGTTCAACAGAAAGGAGAGAATTTATACAGAAAGAGCATGTATACATTTTGGAAAAGAACCGTTCCACCTCCGTCAATGTTGACGTTTGATGCTCCGACCAGAGATTTTTGCACGGTTTCCCGACAGAACACGAATACACCTTTGCAAGCGTTGGTTCTGTTAAATGATCCGCAGCAACTGGAGGCTGCAAGGGTACTCGCTGAATCAGTACTATCGAAGGATGGGAAGAATGTGTCTTCCTGCTTAAAATCAGTGTATTTGAGAGT
The DNA here is from genome assembly GCA_045105095.1 of Crocinitomicaceae bacterium. Lineage (GTDB taxonomy): Bacteria > Bacteroidota > Bacteroidia > Flavobacteriales_D > Crocinitomicaceae > UBA4466. Next base: position 3,385 of record JBGCDF010000388.1, read on the forward strand.
CTTGAGTCGTGAACCCGAAAAGGATGAGCTTGAAGTGCTGAAAAATCTCTATCAAAAAGAATTAAATCGATACAAGAAATCTAAGGATCAAGCAAAGGAGCTTATTTCTATCGGAGAGTATCCAAGAAATGAACAACTCGATGCTCCAGAAGTAGCAGCCATGATGGTCGTTACATCAACAGTGTTAAATTTAAGTGAAACCATTACCCGATTATAGAAATATGAAGGATGATCTCTATTTAGAAGGACAATTTCAAATGAATCGTCGCCACTTTTTTAAGGCTGGCGCTCTGGGTGTGGGTACTTTGGCACTTTCGAATTTATTCGGATGCTCCACTGAAAAGGATGCAGGAGATCAACTGATGAAAGCGATTAAGCCGAACCTTCCACATTTCGCACCAAAGGCAAAACGTGTAATTTATCTATTTCAAAGTGGTGGTCCATCGCAGTTGGAGTTGTTTGATCATAAACCGATGTTGCAAACCCGAAATGGGGAAGAGTTACCGCCTTCAATTCGTGGTGAACAGCGCTTAACAGGCATGACATCTGGTCAAACTTCCTTTCCTCTAGCAGGTTCGCAATTCAAGTTTGAACGTCAAGGAAAAAATGGATTGTATGTGAGCGAACTGTTTCCATACATGGGTAAAGTGGTAGATGACTTATGTATCGTAAGGTCTATGCATACGGAAGCGATTAATCATGATCCTGCAATTACCTTTTTTCAGACGGGGTCTCAACAACCAGGTCGACCAAGCATGGGCTCATGGGTAAGCTATGGTCTGGGAAGTGAAAACGCTGATCTTCCAGGTTTCTGCGTGCTGTTGTCAAGAGGAACAGGTCGTCCACAAGGACAACCTTTGTATTCTCGATTGTGGGGGAATGGCTTTTTGCATTCCATTCATCAGGGAGTTCAATTCCGAGATGGAAAAGACCCCGTACTTTACTTGAATGATCCCAATGGGATGCACCGTGGTTCGCGTAGAGAGATGTTAAATGCGTTATCTGAACTCAACAAGCACTCACTTTCAAGTTTGGGAGATCCAGAGATTGAAGCAAGAATTGCTCAGTATGAAATGGCGTATCGTATGCAAACTTCAGTACCGGAGACAATGGACATTTCGGATGAGCCAGATAGTACATTTAGACTGTATGGAGCCGATGCACGAGTTCCAGGAACATATGCCGCCAATTGTTTGTTGGCCAGAAAATTAATTGAAAAAGATGTACGATTTGTTCAGTTGTATCACATGGGATGGGATCAACATTTTGACTTACCCTATCAAATTAAAGGACAGGCGAAAGATGTCGATCAAGCATCAGCAGCGCTCATCATGGATCTGAAACAACGCGGACTTCTCGAAGATACCTTGGTAATCTGGGGAGGTGAATTTGGCCGCACGAGTTATTCTCAAGGTGTTCTGACCAATACAAACTACGGAAGAGATCATCATCCAAGATGCTTTACCATGTGGATGGCTGGAGGTGGTGTGAAACCAGGATTGGTCTACGGAAAAACCGATGACTTCGGATACAATATCGTTGAGAATCCTGTGCATGTCCATGACTTACAAGCGACAATACTTCACCTAATGGGAATTGATCACGAAAAGTTTACCTTTAAATCTCAAGGAAGAAGATTCCGATTAACCGATGTGCATGGAAATGTAATGCATGACCTGCTTGCCTGATTATGGAACGAAGAAAATTCATTCACACAGCAGCCATGTCCTCTTTGGGTTTAATGACTCTTGGAGGAAGTTCATGTGCGCTACTGAAAATTCAAAAAGAGATATCATTTGGTCATGGAACGCATAAATATCGTGTTAAGAACGATTGGAGTTGGGCGAGTTTTTCACGATATCCAATTAAGGATGCACACGAAATGGTTCAAGTAAAAGATGGAAGATTCTTTTTACTTACCAATGAAACAAGAAACAATATTATCATCTTCGATGAGTCAGGACAATTAATCGATACGTGGGGGGATTCTTTTCCAGGCGGACATGGTCTTACTTTAAGTGATGAAGGAGGAGAAGAGTTTTTATACATCACAGATCATGATTTACATAAAGTATTCAAAACTGATCTCAAAGGAAATGTTGTTTTAACGCTTGAGGCACCATTGGATTCGGATTCATACTCATCTAAGGATGTATTTAAACCAACGGAAACCACTATATCCTCTGATGGATCGATTTATGTGGCTGATGGCTATGGGGCGCAGTGGATCACTGTCTTCAATCAGGATGGAACCATTAAAAATCAATTT
>JBGCDF010000389.1:0-3644 GCA_045105095.1 Crocinitomicaceae bacterium
TTAAGAGAGGCCAGTCGAAGTGTCTTCATACAATGAAAGTACAAAATCCGAAGGTAAAATTGTCGATTAATCCCCAGTAATTTCTACTTTAAGCGTATGAGGAATCATGCAGTTCCTCATGCGGGAAATACTACTTTTTTACGGCAATTTATCTGCTTCGAGCATTCAATAGTCTGAATATGTTACCCGCTGACCCTTTAATACTAGAGAGTTACTAATGAAGTACGGTTAAGCTTCTTGATATTTCGCACTTTTTAAGGTGCTCGTACAGTGGTGCATATAAATTTTCATGACTCGGTTTTTTTTATATATTTGTTTACACACAGAATGACTCCGTATAGAACTTGTACCTAGTATTAACTGGGTTAAACCAGGAGAATTTGAGTGAATAAAATTGGTTCTACGAACCGTAATGAACTTAACGAAGCTAACCACTTCATACAGTATATTTTATCGTTTTAGAGAAGCACCTTCTGAATTGTCATAATTGACAAATGATGGTGATTGAACTCAAGTGTCTTCATTCTATGCAATGAAGAAAATTTCAGCCTACTTAGCTGCTTGTTAAGTGGCTTATGTCTGACTGCGATAATTAAATACTGAATGAATGTACAGTGTTGGTTTCATGTGATTTGAAATGGTCTGCAATGTCCATTGAATTTAACTTGCTGAACGTGATTTTTGAAACGCTAAAGATTTTATCAGAAGAAGTTAGTACCTACCTCGGAGAAGATGGTGACGTGGTTGTTGAGAACGTCACAAAACTTGATGATCCCGAAGGAGAAGTAGAGGGAGATGTTATACTGACCTTATTGAATATTGAAGAGGAAAAAACCCTCAAGAACTTCCCAAATACCTCTGTAAAGAACGGTAGAGTACAATACAAAAACCCTATAGTGAATTTAAATTTGTACTTACTTTTTAGTGGAAATAACTCTTCGTACACCCAGTCTCTTCGGGATATTTCGAAAATCATTGAGTTCTTCCAAGGGAAAAGGGTATTTGATCAATCCAATACGAATTTTTCCAGAACCGGTCCCATGTTGAGCGTTGGAAACTTTCACTTCACAGCAGAGCTGTATACACCATCCTTTGAGGAGTTGAATTTCATCTGGGGTACGCTCGGTGGCAGACAGCTTCCTTCCGTCCTTTACAAGGTGAGTATTATAGAAATCGAGCGCGGAAATGTTGTGACTGAGTCTGGATCGATATCAGAATCCATTGGAAAATCTAATAGCATTTAAGAATGGGATTTAATAAAAAATATAAGTCGCTCTTTAATGTAGAAATCCTGCATCACTATTTTTTGGATGAAGGAGAAGATGTCTATGGAGTGGTATTGCCTAATCCCGAGGATGAAGAAAAAAAGCAAGTGAGAATGGAGCGAAATCTTGCGGCATACGATTTGTCCAATTATCTAAAGATTACGCCAACAAACAAAACAACAACGGCATTAAGAAATCTTCGATCGCGTTTTATGCAAACGAAATTTGGTTTCGAGGTTGCAACTGCTTCGAATGGGGATAAACCCTTCATCGATTTTACGGCAAATTCAAGCTTCGATTTTATCGCGCGAATAAACGATCCGTTTTTCGAAAACTATACGGATATCACGATTGATCGGGAAGCGCCACTGTTTTTATCAAATGTCACTCCAGCTGATGCTCCAGAGCCAGAAGAAGGAGAGGAAAATACAGCTATCAAGGTGCGTTTTTGTCTATTCTCTGAGTTTACAACTGATCTGACCAATGGAGATCCTGGTCCGACTTTACCCATGGAAGAAAAAGATATTCTGTTAGATGAAATAGACAGTCAGGAGTTGGTTGGCGCTTTTGCCGTAATCCGTATTCACTTAAAAGGAGAAGCGGGTGAGATTACATTGACCAATGAGGAAAACGATGTAATCGAGGGAAAAGAAAAGTTCAATGAAGATTTACCTGAAGTGAAATGGGTTTTGAAGAACCGCTCTACAATCTGGCAATATCACAGGTCTAATGATTCTGTCCATGTGCACACTTCTACCGATGCCAAGCCACTAACCAAGAATGGATTCATTGCAATCGAAGATGTGGACGATGTGAAGTACCCCAACCCATCAGTTAAACTCATCTATGACGGTGAACCAGACACATACGTCGATGACGAAGGGAACACGATAGTAGAAGTAAAGGAGCAGAAATATTCGAGAATATTCATTTAAAATAAATAATCAATCAAGTACAAATCAACAATTAAATTATGGCAAATTACAAAACACCCGGTGTTTACATCGAGGAAATATCAAAGTTTCCGCCTTCCGTAGCGCAGGTGGAAACGGCAATTCCGGCTTTCATCGGGTACACGCAGAAAGCTGAGAGACTAAACGGCGACTCACTAAATCTAGATCCAACAAGAGTAACATCGCTTTTGGAATATGAAACATATTTCGGAGTAGCGAAATCTGAGACGATCAAAGTTGATATTGATGATACGACAGATGATGATGGTGCAGTTACGAACCGTTCGGTTAAAGTTCATCAGCCAGATCCATCGGTTAAATCACCTTTCCTGATGTATTATTCAATGCAAATGTACTTTGCAAATGGTGGAGGACCATGTTACATAGTTTCTGTGGGTGAATATGGAGATGACGTTCCACCAGCGGATAAGAAAACAGTAGTATTGAAGGGTGATCTTGACGCTGGATTGGCCAAAGTTCGTAAAGAGGATGAACCTACTTTGTTACTATATCCAGATGCAATTAATCTTTCTGGAACGGTAGATGATTTCTATGCTTTATACGATTCTGCATTGACTCAATGCGCTGATCTTCAGGATCGATTTACGATTATTGATCTTCAGAGTGATGATGAAACATCGGATCCAACACCAGTAGATACGTTCAGAACAAAGATTCCGAATGATCAATATAAATTGAAGTATGGAGCCGCGTATTACCCATATTTAGAGACAATTCTGAACTATCAGTTCGACGCGGAAACAGTAGAAATTTCGCACACCACAACATCTCCTAACGCAGTACCATATGCACTAGGTGTATTAAAATCGATCGAAGATGCGGTTGGAGCTGATCCATTACCTATAACAATTTCAAGAAACCTTGATGATTTGGTTGAGGCAATTCGTACTGGAACTATTGATGCATCCGCAACAGAGGGAGGATCTTTAGAGAAGCTGGAGAAATTCATGATTGAGACATTTGACATTCATGGAGAATTGGCGGACCCTGTTCCAGGTAGTGGGCCGAAGGATTTAACTCAAGCGAATAGAGATTTAATGTTACCATTATTGGTAACTGCAATGGAAGATTTGAAAGAGTTGGTAGACTTGAAAAATCATATCGTTGATCACGCTGAATCTGTAGCAGCTTCAATCACAGAAAATGCAGGTCAAAAAACTGCTGTTGAGGCAGCCTTGAAGGCATTTATTGATCAGTTCAATGGTACTTCTGAGGACATAGAGTTGGTACATGACGCGTTGATTCCGCTTCACGAGAAGTTAGTGAAAGATAATAGTGATACGAAAGTGAAAAACACAATTTCCGCAGGAGCATCGAATATTCACGCTGAGATTGAAAAGCTATTGGACATAGGTGGATCGACTGCGGCAGCAACGTTGCCTTACGCTTATGGAACGAATGTTTT
>JBGCDF010000390.1:0-24363 GCA_045105095.1 Crocinitomicaceae bacterium
GGATGCGACCTTTATCCGTCACGATTCCTAAATCCTCCAAACCAATATTCTCAACATTCGCAGCAATACCGACAGCAGAAAGAACAACATCACATTCGATTGTCTCTTCTCCTTTTTTCGTCTTTACTAGCACTTTACATCCAGACCCACTCGTATCAACCGATTCAACAGATGAACCAGTCATTACTTTAATTCCAGATTTTTTGAATGATTTTTCCAATTGCTTAGAAACATCTTTATCTTCAATTGGCACAATGTTCGGCATGTATTCCACAACTGTTACCTCAGTTCCAATTGCATTGTAGAAATATGCGAACTCAACACCAATAGCTCCAGAACCAACAACAACCATTTTCTTAGGTTGCTTTGGTAAGGTCATAGCTTCGCGGTATCCAATTACTTTCTTTCCGTCTTGTGGAAGATTTGGTAGTACACGTGAACGAGCTCCTGTAGCGATAATGATTCCTTTTTCAGCGGCGTATTCCGTTGTTTTACCGTCAGCGTCAGCCACAGAGACTTTCTTTCCAGCTTTCAATGTTCCAGTACCAGCGATAATGTCAATCTTGTTCTTTTTCATCAAGAATTGAACGCCTTTACTCATTCCTCCAGCAACTCCGCGACTACGTTCTACCATAGCACCGAAATCAGCTTCACCGCCTTCTACTTTGATTCCGTAATCGGCTGCGTGTGTCAAATATTCAAATACGTTAGCACTCTTCAAAAGCGCTTTTGTAGGAATACATCCCCAATTCAAGCAAATACCTCCAAGTTCTGAACGTTCAACAATTGCTGTTTTTAGTCCTAACTGAGATGCTCTAATCGCAGCAACATATCCGCCAGGTCCACTTCCTACTACTATAATATCGTAACTCATAATTTCCAAAAATTGATAGCGCGAAGTTAATGATTTATTCGAAATTAAAAGGGATAAAATGAGTTTCTCAAGTGTGCTGAAAGGGCTTCGGATCTGAGCAGAAATTGATTAAGAGTGTAGACTTGTAGGTTTACAGTTCACATTAGGTTTGTGAGGGAATTTATTTCTCAGTAATTTCATGTGATCAAAACGTAAAACCTTAAGTTATGACTAAACTCCTACCTATACTTTCTGCCTTTTTTTTGATGGTGTTCAACGCACATGCCCAAACGGCTGGTAATGCGCTGGATTTTGATGGTTCCGATGATTATGTTGATTGTCCCTTACCATCCGTTTTCAATTCAATAGCTACCAATGATTTTACAATTGAGTTATGGATTACTCCTACGGTTGGGACTTTTCAGAGGGTAGTTTTTGCTCAGTTGGATGTGAATAATTTTGCGTCAATCAGTTTAAACTCGGCAGGAGAAGTATCGTTTTATTTGCAACAGAATAGTCTGAATCAAAGTGTACAGTCAACAGACGTTGTGAATTCATTAGAGCTTGTGCACATTGCCGCTGTTTGGAATTCGAGTACTCAGGAAGCGAAGATATTTATTAATGGAAATGAGGCTTCTTACGCCGGAGGACTATTCGTTTCTTCTACAGGGACAGATGGGAAAATGACCGTTGGTTCCAGAACAGATGGAGCCCAAATCTTTACAGGAGATATGGATGAGTTATCTATATGGAGTGTTGCGAAGACTGAATGTGAAGTAAGTTTCGAAATGAACGATAAAAAGTCTGGATCCGAGCCTAATTTAGTGGTTCACTACAGTTTTGATCAAGGAATTGGTGAAGGATCGAATCCTGGAGTAGATGAATTGCATGACGACACAAGTGTAGGAAACGATGGCGCCTTGATGGGATTTGCACTCTCAGGAAACGGCTCGAATTGGGTAACGTCTATAGTGAACATTACACGATCGTGGGGTGACCAAAGCACCTTGTTTTTAGGTCAGCTTGGCTTAGTCGCAACGGTGAACGCAGACCAATACCAATGGATTTATTGTTCCGACCTTTCGCCCGTTCCTGGAGCAACCAATTCTACATTTGATCCTCCTACTGAAGATCCAAATTACACTGGGGTTAATGACTTTTATGCTGTTATTTCAACTGAAGGAAATTGTGTCGATACATCGATTTGTTACAATGTAAATGGAGATGTATTGTCAACGCATGAACTGGAGTTAGAGTCGGCCGTTTCTGTTTATCCAAACCCTTCAACAGGTGTTTTCTCAATTGAGTCATCGATTACCGTCGAATCATTCGAAATTCGAAATATAGCGGGTCAATTAATTGAATCTAAGGTTCCAACTCAGTCGGGTATCATTCAGTTCGACTTGTCTGAAGAAAGCGGAGTGTACTTCGTTACGATTAGCACTGAATCGGGAATACTCACAAAAAAGATTCTAGTACAGAATCTATAAATCCTAGGTTGTTAAAAACTGGTGAATAAAGTCATTCTTTCTATTCGAAGGACTGTTTTATTATGCTTAAATTTGCACCACGTAAACGCATTATGGAAAGTACAATGACGCAAGCAGCAACAGTAGAACAAGCAGTCGAACTAGGACTAAGAGCCGATGAGTTCGAAATGATCAAGGAAATTTTGGGAAGAACGCCAAATTTCACGGAGACAGCCGTTTATTCGGTTATGTGGTCTGAGCACTGTTCTTACAAAAACTCCATTTATTGGTTGAAACAATTACCGAAAGAGGGTCCTCACATGCTAGTAAAGGCTGGTGAAGAGAACGCTGGTTTAGTGGATATTGGTGAAGGACTTGGATGTGTATTCAAGATTGAATCGCATAATCACCCGAGCGCATTGGAGCCATATCAAGGTGCTGCTACTGGTGTGGGAGGAATTAATCGTGATATTTTCACAATGGGAGCTCGCCCGATTGCACAATTGAATTCATTGCGTTTCGGAAACATCGACAAAGACCGTACAAAATGGTTGGTGAAAGGTGTGGTAAAAGGAATCGGTGATTACGGAAATTCATTTGGTATTCCAATCGTTGGAGGAGAAGTGTTCTTTGATGATTCATATAACACAAACCCATTGGTGAACGCGTTTTCAGCAGGAATCATGGATCCGAAAAAAGTAATTTCAGCAACTTCGGCTGGAGCTGGAAACCCCGTGTTTATTGTCGGTTCATCGACTGGTAAGGACGGAATTGCAGGAGCAGCGTTTGCTTCTAAAGATATTACAGAAGAGTCGGCAGATGATTTACCATCTGTACAAGTAGGAGATCCTTTCATGGAGAAGTTGTTGCTTGAAGCGACAATGGAATTGTCAAACACCGACGCGATTGTTGGAATGCAAGATATGGGAGCAGCAGGAATTACCTGTTCTTCTTGTGAGATGAGTGCTGCAGGAGATAACGTTGGAATGGACATTCATTTGGATAAAGTACCAACGCGTCAGGACAACATGCAGCCATATGAAATCCTTTTATCTGAGTCGCAAGAGCGTATGCTAATTGTGGTTCAAAAAGGAAAAGAACAAGTCGTAAAAGACATTTTTGATAAATGGGATTTGCACGCTGAGGAAATCGGTGTGGTAACTGAAGGTGGTCAGGTTCGCTATTACATGGACGGAGAGTTGGTTGGAGATGTTCCTGCCGAATCACTCGTTTTAGGTGGTGGAGCGCCAGTATACCAACGTGAGTACACGGAGCCAGCTTACTATCAAGAATACAAGAAATTCAACATTGATTCTATTAGCCAACCAGATGATTTGAAAGAAGTAGCATTCAAACTACTTCAGTATCCTAACATCGCTTCTAAACGATGGGTATACGAGCAGTACGATTCAATGGTAGGTACACGAAACATGGTGACAAACGCCCCATCTGATGCGGCTATCGTGAACATCAAAGGAACGGATAGAGCTTTGGCAATGACCGTAGATTGTAATTCACGATACGTGAATGCGGATCCTGAAATTGGAACAATGATTGCGGTTTCAGAAGCGGCTCGTAACATTGCTTGTTCGGGAGGAGTGCCAAGTGCGATCACGAACTGCCTGAATTTTGGAAATCCATACAATCCAGAATCGTACTGGCAATTTGTTGGAGCAATCAAAGGGATGTCTGCGGCATGTTTGAAGTTTGAAACTCCTGTTACTGGAGGAAACGTTTCGTTCTACAACCAAACGGTGAAGGATGGAGTGGAAATTCCTGTATTCCCAACACCAACAATTGGAATGATTGGATTGGTTGAGGACAAAAATAAAATGATGACGCTTGATTTCAAGCAAAAAGGAGACTTGATCTTCATCATCGGTCAATCACATGATGATATCAACTCGTCAGAATACTTAGCGACATACCACGGAGTGAAAGCATCTCCAGCACCATACTTCAATTTACAAGATGAATACCACATGCACCAAGTAGTTCGTAGCTTAATCGACGATCGATTGATCAATGCTGCGCACGATGTGTCTGATGGTGGATTGTTCGTTGCAATGACAGAAATGGCAATGCCTCGCGAACTTGGATTTGACATCGTAACTGATTCTGAAATCCGTGAGGATGCATTCTTGTTTGGAGAGGGGCAGGGTAGAGTAGTTGTCACAGTAAATGAAGAAAGCGAAGATGAGTTCATTGAACGCATGGCTGAATCAAATGTGAGCTTCACTTTACTTGGTCACGTTACAAAAGGAAAAATGATGATCGACGACGAACACTTCGGATTTATCCAAGAAGCGAAGGCGTTGTACGATAACGCACTTGCGAAGCACCTTGAAAATTAGTAGCTTCGAGAGATAATTAAAGATACTTAATGGAATATAATACGGCAAGAGGTAAAATGTTGCTTCCTGAATATGGAAGAAACGTTCAAAACATGATCCAACATGCCATGGAGATTGAAGATCGTGAAGAGCGCAATAGAGCGGCTCAGGCGATCATTGAGGTGATGGGACAATTAAATCCGCATCTGCGCGATGTAGATGATTACAGACATAAATTGTGGACGCACTTGTTCGTGATGTCTGACTTCAAACTCGAAGTCGACTCTCCATTTGAAATTCCAGAAGAGGAATCACTTCAAGAGAGACCGCAAAAAGTGGATTATCCGAAAAGTAAAATTCGTTTTGGACATTTCGGTCAGTATACGCAGAAGATTCTTGAAAAATCGAAATCTTTAGAAGATGAAGGTGAGCGCGAGTACATGACGAATTCCATGGGTAACTTCATGAAAAAGCAATATCTAATTCATAACAATAATGCTGTGGAGAACAATGTTATTGCAGATCAACTAATGGAACTTTCGCAGGGTGATTTGAAAATTGAAAACCCGGAAGATTTAGTAAATACGAACATACTTCTTAAAACACTCGGGCTTCAAAACAAACCTAAGAATCAGAAAAACAGTAAGAACAACAATAATAACAGACGTTCTGGTTCTGGTGCGCGTAAGAAGAAATCATACCAACGAAAGTAAAATAGGACCTGTTCGCTTCGAACGAAGGGAATAGAAGAAAACCTTTTAGAAATAATTAAGACAGCGAGATCATTATTGATTTCGCTTTTTTATTAGTTACTAATTCAGGATCAAGAACAATTGTTGGGGATTTAACATTTTAAGCATCTGATATTCCGAAAATGAAAATAGAGCTGAGCTTGTTGTCTGCGCCTATTTTAGGGAGTGAAGAAATCGAATTGAAACGAGCTAGTGTTTGAGGAAGTGTGACTATGGATATCGGGACGATTACCGAAAACACCGCGTTTCAAGAGTATTTCTGATCGTAGAAAAATAAGCGCAAAGGCTCCCGATAGCTATCGGGATTTGAACACTTTTTGTGCCCAACCAAAAAGTGTTGAATCTTATTTCGAAGAGAGAATACAATAAATAAATTGAATGTGGTATTCAGAATGAAACATTCATTTCTCCACAGATTTTAATATTGGTCCCTAATTCATATTCCATGAACGCTATACAGTGGATAACTTTTCCACGCTGAAATCGGTCGGCCTTAAACATTTTCTAGATTCACATGTAATAAAGAAAATAGCAGATAAACATGGCATCATTTGAAATTCACGGAGGCAAACCATTAAAGGGAGAGTTAATCCCGCAGGGAGCAAAAAACGAAGCGTTACAGGTACTTTGCGCGCCCTTATTAACTCCGGAAAAAGTGACCATTTCAAATCTTCCAGATATTGTTGATGTGAACAAACTAATTGGTTTGTTGCAAGCAATGGGAGTGAAGATCGAGAAAGTGGAGAAGGGAACCTATATTTTTCAAGCAAAAGACGTTGATCTCGATTACCTTCAAACAGAGGATTTTAAGAAACGTGCAGGCTCACTCCGTGGATCAGTGATGATCGTGGGACCAATGTTGGCTCGTTTCGGTGTTGGATACCTTCCAAAACCAGGTGGCGACAAAATCGGACGTAGAAGATTGGATACGCACTTTACAGGGATGATGATGCTCGGAGCAAAGTTTAATTACGATGCAGGTGAGCACTTCTACGCCGTTGAAGGAAAGAAATTGAAAGGTACGTACATCCATTTGGATGAGGCTTCTGTCACAGGAACAGCAAACATTGTAATGGCGGCAGTTCGTGCAGAAGGAGAAACAACAATTTACAATGCGGCATGTGAGCCTTACTTGCAACAATTGTGTAAAATGTTGAATTCGATGGGAGCGAAAATCTCAGGTATCGGATCTAACATGTTGAAGATTGAAGGGGTGAAGAAACTCGGAGGTTGTTACCATAGAGTGCTTCCAGATATGATCGAAATTGGATCATTTATCGGATTGGCTGCTATGACACAGTCAGAAATCACGATTAAAGATGTTAGTTGGGATAATCTCGGTATCATTCCAACCATTTTCCGCCGTTTGGGAATCAAACTGGAAAGAAGAGGAGACGATATTTACGTTCCTGCTCAGGAGTCATATGAGATTGATACATTCATCGATGGGTCGATCATGACAATAGCAGATGCTCCATGGCCAGGGTTCACACCGGATTTATTATCCATTATATTGGTGGTAGCAACGCAGGCTAAAGGAAGTGTGCTCATCCACCAGAAAATGTTCGAATCGCGCTTGTTCTTCACAGATAAGTTGATTGATATGGGAGCGCAGATTATTTTATGTGATCCACACCGCGCAACGGTGATTGGATTGGACAGAAAATATGATCTCAGAGGAATTCAAATGACTTCTCCTGATATTCGTGCAGGGGTTTCCTTGTTGATTGCGGCACTTTCCGCAAAAGGGAAAAGTACTATTCACAACATCGAGCAAATCGATCGAGGATATCAAGACATCGACATTCGTCTAAACAATTTAGGAGCAGATATTCGAAGAATTGGATAACATCCATCCAAATTCATAAAACTCATTCATGCAAAAAGCCTTCACAGATGTGAAGGCTTTTCGATCGTTTAAAAGTTACAGTGTAGTCTTCGACTACTTAACGATTGAAGGGTTTTCAAGTTTAACTGAACCGTATGCTTCGCCACCAACAGTTGCTTTTATAGTTACAGTTGCATCTCGTTTGATAGCGTTAGCTGCTTCTGCCTGGTTTTCTCCGAATTCTGCCACGACAGGAGCGACTTTCATCCCCTCCAATTTTTCATCTCCGAGGTTCATAGAAACTCCACCATCCATTGTGCCGAGATTTCCCCAGCTAACAGCCGTTAGTGTCACTTCTTTTCCTTCGTACTCATCCACTTTTTCTTTTAATTCTGAACAAGTCAATTTGCTTTCTTCAGCTTCGAGGTTCTCAAGAACATTTTCTAAATCTTCAGAAACTTCAGTCGAACAAGCCGTAAAAAATAGACCAAGCATTAAGGCCCCAGGAATCAATATTTTCTTCATTTGTTTTCGGTTTTTGATCAAAATTAAAGAAAGTTCCCCTTTGATTTTTAGATAGAATGCGGCGTTGTACAGATGGTCAGTCTTTGTAAAAGGATGGTCGTGTATACTGATCGAATGGATTTAGAAAAATCGACTGAGAAACTCATTTTTTCTATACCTGCTAACCTTTAGACTTGCTCCATCGGTCATTTCTACCATGCCGCCATCCGTTTTTAGATACGCGGAGATATGTCGTAAGCTGACGATTGTACTTTGATGAATTCTAAAAAAACCATGAGGGTTCAGTAATTCTTCGTACTCCCCCAAATTCTTGCTCGCTGTGATTTTCTTTCCGTCCACTAAGATGAAATTCGTATAATTTCGATCTCCCTCTAATCGGATGATTTGACTGATTTGCACCACCTGAAAACCATCAACATTTGGTAAGGTGAGCTTTTGAACTTCACCTTCATTTCCATAGTTCTCAATCAATACCTTTAATCGGTCCTTCACTTTGCTTTTTGCCTGATCGAATTTCGTTTGAAGTTTCGAAATCACGTCTCCCAAATCTCTGCTGTTCACGGGCTTTAAAAGGTAACCGAATGCACTGAATTTGAATGCTTCGACGCCATACTGATTGAAGGCTGTCACAAAGACAATTTCGAAATTGATTTCATCTAATTGACTCAGTAGATCGAACCCTGTTCCCTTCTTCATTTGAATATCTAGGAAGATAAGATCCGGTTTCAGCGATTTTATGGCTTCGATTCCTGGTGCGACATCGTCTGCTTCACCGATCACTTCTATTTGCTCTGAATGCTTTCTCTCTAGTAGGTTTCGTAAGATGAATCGTGCGTCTTTTTCATCGTCAATTAACAGCGCTTTTATCATAGGTTTAAAGGTATTAGAAGAGTGACTTTAGTTCCACCGGTTTCAACGTCTTCAATCTGAATAGTATTGCCCAGACGTTCTTCGGTTAAACTCATTCCTTTTGAGTTGTGCGTAGTATTGGTTTTCATCGATAGGCTCTGAGAAATCCCGATTCCATTATCGATAATGGAACATCGGATCAATTTTCCAGAGTGTCGGCTTATGTTGACAGTTACCTCCCCTTTTTCATCACCTTCTTTCGGAAGTATTCCATGCCAAATGGCGTTTTCTACGAAGGGCTGAATAACAAGAGGTGGGATGAAGTTGTTCAGGATGTCCAGGTTGGGGTCCAGATCGAATCGATAATCAATCTTGCCGTCCAATCGGATCATTTCAATGTCAAGATACAATTTGAGGGTTTCAATTTCATCCCTGATTGAGACGGTATTTCTACCACTATTTTCCATAATAATGCGAAGGAGCTTTCCGAAATCACTGATGTAGTCATTCGCTAAATCCTCATCTCCTTCGATAAAAATACGTTGTATACTGTTTAGGCTGTTGAAGATGAAATGTGGATTCATTTGAGCCCTTAGCACCTTATGTTCAAGTTCCGCTTTCCGCTGGTTTTCCTTTGCTTTTCGTTGTCTGAGGAAGAAGTATGCAATGATGATCAGTAGTAATATCGTCCCAATCGAAAAATAAATGACAGTATCAACCAAGCGCGATTTTGCCAGAGAAGCGTCTCTTTCTTTGGTTAGAATGGCTATTTTCTTGAGTCTTTTCTCCGTTTCATATTTTTCTTCAATCTCCAAGATCTTTTCAACCTTCTTTTCGGTAAGTAATGTGTCCTTTAATTGATTGGAAAGCAGATAGTAGTCATATGCTTTTTTATAGTCACCATTTTCGTAGTAGATGTCTGCAGCATATCCCATCATACGCGAAACATCGTATAGCTCGCCAATTTCCCTCCCATGAGCAATACTCATGTTGATGTATTCAACGGATCTTTCCTGATCTTCTTTATACATGTAGGAAAGCGCAAGATTTGCCTCTGAAATAGCCAGGCCAAATGTACGACCTAGCTGTTCGTCCAATTCTAGTGACTTATTTAGGTAGTAAATGGCGCTATCGTATTGTTCTAATTCGTTAAAGTAAACACCTATGTTATTCGTGACCTCCGCTTGAGTGTAAATGTCTTCCTCTTTTAAAGAAATTTGCAGAGCTCTTCGGAATGCGTACAACGCTTTGGTCGACTTCTTTAACCTTGTGAGAGCAAGCCCCTCCATGAGGAGCGCCTTTGAGAGCATAATGTTATCTTCTCCAAATGAAAATTCAATCTTCGCTTCTTCGGCCAATTGCAACGCCTTCTTGGGTTCGTTTCGATCCATAGAAAAATTCGCCAGGTTCAATTTCATTTGAGCGGCAGAGTAGGAGTCTCCGTTTTGTTCAAATATTCTAATTGCCGCGTAGTAATGAAAAGCCGCTGTTTCGAAGTCGCCCAGTGCTTTGTAGCATCCGCCTAATTGGCCATGATCTCCGGCTACAGCTCTGTAACTATTTGCGCCTTCGTCAATTTTGAGTGCTTTGTTCGTCTCCGAAATGGCTGATCTAGGTTTGCCTTTTTCGAGATAAAGTTTGCCGAGATAATAGTGTGCAACCGACTGGCCATTCTTATAGTCGAGTTTTTTAGATAGTGCAACACTTTCTTTTCCGTATTTCTCTGCGGATTTAGGGTCACCGATTCCTAATTCCCAGCATAATTCATTCAGAATTTCAACTTTGAGAGTATCCTCGTCGGAGTGCGCTAGTTCCTGAAGCAAGCTATCCACGTATTCGCTTTGCGCTTTTGTGCTGAAAGCCAGGCAGCTCAGAATGCATAGGGCAAGTGCACTTCGAACTAAACGGTGAATTGGAATCATTGTGTGTTAATCAATTTTGGGAAATATACTTTCAATTTTGCAATCAAGGACAATAAGTTGGTCCGATTGTACGGTTGGTATGGATTTATCAAAATCTGGCACTTTAAGTATTCTTTGGATTAGCCTATCCTATTCGTTCTTTTAATGGATTCAATGAAGTAGAGACTTTGATTAATCAACAGTTTTGAGTTGAAAGAAGAAAGAATATCGGGATACTCTGATGAATTTAAGCGAGAAAAGTGCCATTTTCAAGTGAAACTCGTATTTTGTTAATCCTTTTAAGTGAGTGTCTTGTCGTTATCTTTACTTCATCATAGCCCGCTATGACTTGAAAAGACCGCCTAAATCCATTCTCGTTAAAAGAATTTCTGAGAAGATTTTGAATCGAACTCAGTTTATTACTTATTAATTCCATTTCTAATGACTCGATTTATTCTTCTTTTGACACTTGTTTTATTCATGACAAGCTCTGCATCAAGTCCTGCGCGCTTGAAAAACGGTACTGAAGCTCCTCAGATCGAGTTAATTTCTCCGGATGGTAAAAAGGTCAAGTTGTCAAAACTGCGAGGCAAAGTAGTGTTGATCGATTTCTGGGCGTCGTGGTGCAGACCATGTAGAAAAGAGAATCCAAACGTGGTCGAAGCGTATACTAAGTACAAGAAGAAGAAATTTAAAAATGCGAAGGGCTTCGAGGTATTCAGTGTCTCTTTAGACAAAGATGCAGAACGATGGAAACAAGCCATTGAGAAAGATTTACTCGACTGGAAGAATCACGGTTGGGATAAAGATGGAGCTATTTCCAAGGCGTATGGTGTAAGCACAATACCGACGGCATTTCTCATAGACGGCAAAGGTAATATTGTCGCTTCTGGATCGGAAGTTCGAGGATTGAGGTTGCACATTGAATTGGATAAACTGCTGAAATAATTATCGAGTCACTGATGGATACGATTTTTTGGATACTCATTATTCTTTGTTTTGGATCGGCACTTGCTGCGGTTTCGAGAATCATTAAGAGTCGTAGATCTCAGAAGAATGTATGGGCTCCTAGCTCTCCTATTCGCGATCAACGTTTGCGCAATAGAAGACGATAGCATTCCATTGCAAGGTGTTTACAATATTGATTATTTTCAGTGCGAAGTAATTTCACTATGACACTATCAAGAAGACTTTTTTTAGAAGGGAATATGGAACGTATCAGATTAGAAGAGAGACTTTGTTGCTTAAATTTCGAATCCCTAAACTCTAAGCTCCCATGCGTATAATATGGCTCTTGTGGTTTGTTTTAATTACCGGCAACTGCGCGCATGCGCAAAGTCAATTAGAACGTTATACTGATTCACTTGAGAGTTGGAAGCTTAGTAATCCAGCATATCTAGAGACAGCTGAATCATTCTTCCGTAAAGCAAAGAAAGCAGGAGAACAGGAACACCTCGCTGGGGCTAATTATTTCATAGCTTCCTATTATTTACACAAAGAAAATTACGATACGGCGCGTTACTATTTATTCGAAGGACTCAAGTATAAATCAACTTTCAAAGGACGAAAATTTCTTTGTTTAGGATTGAGTTATTGCTGGGAAGAAAATTATGTGCTAGGGTTTGACTATCTGCAACGTTCAGTTCCATATTTGAAAGATCAACCGATGAGATTAGGAAGAGCATATAACAATATGGCAATCTGTTTAAAAGTACAGAAAGATCTTGATGGAGCTAGAAGGTATTATCATTTGTCTAAAGAAATTCATCATGGTACAGGGCAGGTAGCTAACGAGGCTAACGCTACCCTGAATCTGGCGCTTACTTTCGATTCAGATGAAATGCGCGATAGTTTGAAATACTATATAGGAGAAGCTTTAGTATTGGCGAAAAAGTCAAAAAATAGCCTGTCGCTTTCAGGAACGTACTCCGCATTAAGTGGGCATTACAACGGATTGAAGGAGTATGATGTTGCACTAAAGTACGTTGATTCAGCGAAAAGTCATGCGATGCGCCTCATAAGTAAGAATTATCGACTGGCGGGTATCCTGGTGCATGAATCAAACGCATATTTTGGTATCAAGGATTTTTACAATTTCGATAAGGCCTTGGATGAACTGGAATTACTCTTGCCAAAAATTGGTTCTGACGAAATTCGGACTCATTATCTCACAAATCGTCATCGTCTGGCTATTCATGATGGAGATTATAGAAGAGCGCTGGAATTATACAAAGAGGCAGAAGCAATCAAGGATTCTCTTTACAACGGGCAAAAATTCATGGAAATTTCCAATATGAAGCATAGCTTGGAACTATCTGAAAAGGAACGGGAAAAAATTGCCCTAAAACTGCAAGCTGAGAGTTTAGAAAAAGAAAAAATCAAGGACGAAAACGAAATTGCATCAAAATCCAATATGATCATTTTGGCCTGCGTTGGATTAGCCTTGTTGCTAGCCATTGTTGTACTCACCTATAACCTCTACCGCAAAAATAAGGCGCAAATGGTCCTAGCGGAGAGGAACGAACAATTGGCCGAGGATCGTGCAGCGCAAAAAGAACTGTTGATCGGCGAGATACATCACCGCATAAAAAACAATCTTCAGTTGATTTCAAGTATGCTTTTCATTGAAGCCAATCAAAGCGAAAACGAAGAAGTGAAAGAAACGCTGAAAACGACTTCCAACCGACTACAATCAATCAGTCAATTGCACAAAAGCCTCTACGCGAATGATTCGTTTAAACAGGTTGATCTCAGGGAATTTGTTGAGGATTTAGCCAGTGCTATTCAAGCATCATATTCGACACTGGAGGTGGAACATATAATTCAGGTAGAGTCGTTCAGAATGGATGTAGATCAAGCAATAACATTAGGACTAATTCTGAATGAACTAATAACAAATGCCTACAAATACGCTTTTGAGATCGGTGCTGAGAACAAGTTACAGTTCCAAGGGACAGTCAAGAACGGAATACTTCAATTGCAGTTGAAAGATTCAGGAAATCAGCGCATTGATGAGCAGAACTCAGGTTCGTTTGGTTTTAAATTGATCCATACTCTCCTGAAACAGTTGAAAGGAACCATCGATTTCGATTATCAAGAAGGAAATCTGATTAAGATCGAAATTCGAAAACTAAAGCGACTAAATGAAGAGTAAATTGATCTATATCTTGGAAGATGAAGCACTGATAGCCGAGCATCTTGAGATTTTACTAACAGGGATGGGCTACGAACGAATTGAGTGTTTTCTTGATCCGGAGGAGTTAATCGACCGAATTGGTAAAGAAAAACCGAGTCTGGTGATTTTAGACATCAATTTGAATGCGGATCTGGATGGCGTTGACGTCGCCGGAATGCTAAACAATAATGGGATACCATTCATTTACCTTACTTCAAATTCTGATCCACGAACGCTTTCTCGTGTGAAACATACGAAACCAAGAGCCTTTATTTTAAAGCCTTTTCAAGAAGAGAGTATCAAGGCAAATTTGGCATTGGTCTTTCACGAGTTAAAAACGAACGAAGTAGAGGAAGTAGACAATATTTTCGTCAAGAAGAAACATGAATTGATCAAGATTCAACTGGATGAAATTGTTCGTGTTGAAGCGCTCGATTCATACGCGATCATCTATACCGAAACGGAAAAAATGTACTATAGTTATCCGCTTAAGCAACTCGAAGAGAAACTACCGTCCGAGGATTTCTTTCGAACGCATCGCTCTCATTTAGTCCGATTAAAATCGATAGATAAAATCCTTCCTAAATCCGTTGTGGTCGGTGGAACGGAGGTACCTCTTAGTGAGAGAAAGCGCAGCGAACTTCTAGAGCGAATCAAACTCCTCTAAGTAGAAGAAACACGTGAACCAGAACAACAACTTGGCGCTAAAAAACAAACTCTACGACTCGGATTAGGCGACTATTCTGTTACCTTTTGTATTTTTAAACATTATAGAGTAGAATCTAAAATCTACACCATGAATTGGAAATACATATTACCCGCTTTCGCACTGATCGCTGCATGTGAGGCACCAAAAGACGCAGAAGTAATTGACGAACCCTCAAAAGAGGTCGTATCCGTCATCAATCCTATTGAAGGAATTGAGGAGGCTCCTACAATGTTTAAGGTAAGTGCTCAGGAAGCGAGCACCATTGATCTTGGAAATGGCGGAAGCATTAAGTTTCCAGAGAATGCTTTTGTTGATAAGGATGGTGCTCCAGTTCAAGGAAATGTTGATGTGGAATGGCAAGAGTTTCATACACTCGGTGATATTATGCTTTCGGGTATTCCGATGAAGTATGATTCAGCAGGTGTTCAATTCGACCTTGAGTCGGGAGGAATGTTCACCATAAATGCATCACAAAATGGCAATGAGATTGAGATAGCTCCTGAAAAGAAAGTAGAGGTCAACGTGGCATCCATTCAAGACACTCCTTGCTACAATTTTTATGAGTTGGATGAAAAAACGGGCGACTGGAAATACGAAACGACAAAAGAAGGCGAAAAGGTAGAGGAAACTACTGAAGTAGAGTTTACTGCGGCAACTAAACCTGATTTGCTTGATGTGAATGTCAATACTGATGGGTTCCCTGAATTGGCAAAACTTGACATCGTAGGTTGGGAGGCAAAACGAAATCTCAGTGATAGAGAGAAAGGTACATTGAAGCGTGGAAGCACCAAAGTTCGATTGGTGAAATCGGATACTGATGGACTTGCTTTAGAAGCGAAGACGGCTTCTGAGAAAGTAATGATGATTCCTGTAGAGCCATATACCTTGGACAAGGCGTTGAAAGATTCAAAAGCTAACCGCAAACAATTGAATCAATCCATAGCGGAAACGCGTGAGTTTGAAAAGGAATTGGCAGCAGGGCGCGTAATTCGCTCTATTGACATCGATAATTTCGGGACATATAATTGGGATATCATTTATAAGCGTGATAATTCCTTACCGCTTTTTGCGAAATTCAATTACCCGAATAGTGTCAATACTCAACTTGTTTCGTTATTCCTGATCTCTCCAGAAGAAAATGTAATCGTCTCATACAACGCTGAAGAGGATGAAATGTTCTCATTCGATCCAAGGATGAAAAACTGCCTGATTGCCATCCTTCCGGGGAACAAAGTCGTTTCTGTCTCTGACAATGGGTTCACGAAGGCAAGAGGCCTGAAAAAAGGACAAATTTGTGAATTTGACTTCCAGGAAACAGGGATTAAATTGACATCATCAAAAGATATCATGAATCACCTGAATGCGCTAATTTGAGAAGATTAGCAACCATACTATTCTTAGTTGGTGCTTCGTATTCGCTTTTGGGTCAGCAAGCTCTTGTCGACAACATAGACGGGCAATGGTTCATTCATTTCGACGGGCAGAAAACTGAACTGCCACGCTCTATTCACGATCTCGGGAATTTCGACAAAGACGGTTTGGGGTATTTCATGAGGCACGAGAAATACGGGATTGTCAACGCGAAAGGTGAAATAGTTGTCGAGGAACAATTCAGTAGTGTCAAGCAACTCGGAGGTGGATACTATTTAGTCCTAGATTCAACCAGAAGAAAGTTTATAGGAGACTGGCATGAAAACCAGTTTCGCCTTCGATCAGTCAGATTTATCGTCGACCTGCAACCCAGTTGGTACAGATTTTTCTTAGATAGCTCAAATATTCTGGTGAATGTCAATGCGGAAAAAGAGTGGGAATTGAAGATGACGGACAGAATCTATGAAAGTGATTTTGACCATGTTCAATGCAGCTTGGATAGCACAACCTACTTCTTCAATCCACTAGGAAAAGAAATAGAATGCGATGTTGGCTATCCCTTGTTTGGAGATCAGTACCTTCTGATTGCTGGGCCAACCATGAAGTCCGTTGTTTATCGGGATCGACAAATTCAGCTCCCACTAGATGCCAGTACAATTCGGGTTCTCGAGGATGAAATTACCTACTCTCAAAGCGGTAAAACAACGATCATTTCATCCTATGACGGACGCGTCCGAAGTGAACTCCCATATGAAGATATCAGTTACTATGGTGGTGAGTTGATTTGGGTGCGAAACGGAGGGAAGATGGGCTTAATTCGTAAGAACGGTGAAGTAGTAATTCCAACCGAATATAGTTGGATTTCGCAACAAGCTGGACTTTATCAAGTACAGAATACAAATGGAGCAGGTATCCTCGATAAAGATGGAAAGATGCTTGTTCCATGCAAGTACTCCTATGTTGTCGTTTACAAAGATTATTTCAAGGTTCACAATGACTTGAGAATGACTGGTGTGATATCCAGAAAAACAGGAAGAAAACTGCTTTCCTGCGATTATAACAGATTGGTCATAAGTGATTCCCTTATACGTGCCTTCACGAATGATATGATGCGTATAATTGAGGTGGACACGAACCACCGAATCACGAATGATATTGTACTATCGAACGTCACGAGTTTGGTCAGAGAGCAGGTACCTGAAACCTACGAAGTAGACGAGCGTTTGTATCCGCTAGGTTGGTTAAAGAAAAATGTCCCTATTTATGATTCTTTAGGGTTTGAAATTGGAAGTAAACCAAAATGGGGACTCAAATCTGCGAATGATAGCACACTACTTCCAGCCCGATACATGCAACCTATTTATGTTGATCAGGCTGACTTTAGCTTGATGGTTATGCCAGAACGAGATGCTGATCTTGTGGGGGTGGGAAAGATAAAAAGTCGTCAGTCGCGCGTGGTGAGTCACGAAACAGGGAAGCAGCTCATTCCCGAAGCGATCATCAGTATTGATACGCTGGATTTGCTGACCAGAAGCTACTCACGATTTTATTCACCCAAAGGGCATGGCGTGTTGTTGGGAGATAATTCCATTCTGCGCGTACACTATATTGATGGACGCGATCTCAAGTATGTTCGATATTGCAGTTCCAAAAAATCACAGTTTCAACCTGCAGATAAAACCGATTATAACGCTGTGAAGTTTCCCGATGGAGACATGAACAATAGTCCTGAACGAACCTTAAAAGCGAAATACAAAGACAAATATTACGAGTACGTCAAGTACGAAAACAGTGAATGGAATTTTCTTGCTAAAGATGGAAAGAAATTGTTCGATGAACCATTCGATTTTGTACATCCCTTTGCTAGTGAAACCGCGATCGTTCAAAAGAAAGGATACTGGGGTGTGGTACGTGCCGATTCGTTTATTATCGAGCCCAAGTATGCATCAGTAGAGAGAAGTCCAATCTCGGATACACTTTTGGTAGTGAAGAAGATTAAGAATGGGAAGCGCTTTTTAGATACGAATGGAAGAGTTGTGACCAATGGAATCACGCGCTTTATTCGCTCGAAAGGAAACCTCACGCAGGTTGAAATCAACAAAAGAAAACAGTTAATTCAATCGAATTACGAGGTAATCTCTGGAGATACACGCTTTCAAAAACTCCTCGATAATGACATTTTCTATAGCAAGGAGAAAAAGGAGTACACCATTTACGATCATACAGGAGAGTTACTCGGAACTGTTAAGTTGAAACCAGAGGAGGTGTGGTTTCGCGAATGCGTGTTGTCAAAAACCAGAGGGAAAAAGGGCGTTGTATCGGTAGATGGAGACACCTTGCTTCCGTTTGAATACAAGAATATTTCGAAGTTAGGGAAGTATATTTTCGCAGAAAATGGATTGAACAATTCCCTGTTTGATCAAGACATGAGGATGATTGATGACGTAAAATCTAACGGTGTTCTAGTCGATTCCATCTCTGGAAACTATGCTGAAATACTCGAGAACAAGGCAATTGTTTACGCTCCAAATGCTAAAAAAATAGCTTCTTTTAAGGGAACGAAATTCAAGCATTTTCACAATGGATATCTCATCCGATTTGGCAAAAGTTTGCACGTGTTTGGTCCAGATCAGAACCTTACTTTCGAATTCGAACCAAAAGAGCTGAACGTACTTGGAGATAACGGTTACTTTGTCATTGGCTCCGATAGAGTTGGACATTACTTCGATGCTGAATGGAAAGAAGTAAGCTTTAATGAACCATTAACGAGAGGTCGAACTGTAGGCGATGGATTAGTGATTTCTAGATCAAAAAGTGGAACGATTCTTTTTGGGGGCGACGTGAAGGTCGTGTTCGAATCAGGAACAAAGGCCGTTGGTTCGTTTCAGAACGGTTTTTTATTGCTGGAGAGAAGAGGAAAGTACGAGTTTGTTGATAGGAAGGGAATCAATCGCTTTAAGCGTAAATTTTCTGAAGCATTACCGTTTTCGGGTCAGTATGCTACTGTTCGTGAAAAGGCTGGTTGGACGATTATCGATGGAGCAGGACATTTCCAAATTCTGCCAGGTTTTGAACGAATCGTGCCGCTATCAGCTACTCTTTTCTCTACTTCTTTGCAACCAGTCTACGGCTTGTTCGATGCTCACGGAAACGAACTGATTCCAACGGAATTTCAGGCACTGAACTTTATCAATGAAGAGATCATTCAGGGAAGAAAAAATGGAGATATTTTCTATTTCGATCTGAACGGAAAGCTGCTAACACTAGATTGATTTGAGAACGCGGTTTTTGCTCTGAAAAAAGTAGTTCTAGTCGATATTCTTCGGAGGAACGGAAATTCGCTAAGTCGTGTCTTAAATTTATGAAGCTGAAAAAAGGCAGTAAACCCACAGTATTTCTGCCAACTTTACATCCCTGACGCGAATAATTCTGACATCATGTCCTGTTTTCCAAATTGGCAGTATCTTTGCCATTGCATTTTCAAAATTTAAAGAACGTGAATATGTCCGAGGAAAAAGAGTTAAACAATCAAGCTGAGGCGCAAAGCCAGGAAGAAGGAACTGTGAACGAACAAGGATCACAAGAAACGGTTGAAACAGAGGCTCCAAAAGAACCGACATTCGAAGATAAATACAACGAATTAAACGATAAGTACTTGAGAATTCATGCAGAATTTGATAACTATCGTAAGCGTACGAACAAGGAAAAATTAGACATCATTGGTTCTGCGAATGCGAACTTATTGAAAGATTTGCTTCCAGTAATGGACGATTTTGAGCGTGCGATTGCCAATAATGAAAAGGTGGATGATGCAAATAGCATCAAAGAGGGCGTTGAACTCATCTTTAATAAATTCAGAACGACTTTGGTAAACAAAGGTCTGAAGCCAATGGAAGCTGATGGTGAAGCGTTCGATGCTGATATTCATGAAGCAATTGCGAACATTCCTGCTCCAAAGAAAAAGTTGAAAGGGAAAGTGATCGAGGCGGTTGAAAAGGGATATTATTTGAATGATAAAGTGATTCGCTACGCAAAAGTTGTAGTAGGACAATAATCGAAGACTAGCATATGAGCGAAAAGAGAGATTATTACGAAGTATTGGGCTTATCGAAAGGAGCCTCAGAAGCGGAAATAAAAAAGGCCTATCGTAAGTTGGCGTTGAAGTATCACCCAGATAAAAATCCGGATGATAACGAAGCTGAAGAGAAGTTCAAAGAAGCGGCAGAAGCATACGAAGTATTGAGTAATGCTGATAAGAAAGCGCGATACGATCAATTTGGTCATGCAGGAATGAGCGGAGCTGGTGGCTTCGGCGGAGGTATGAACATGGACGATATCTTCTCTCAGTTTGGCGATATTTTCGGCGGTGCATTCGGCGGCGGAGGAAGTTTTGGTGGAAGCCGAGGCGGTTCACGACGCGTGAGAGGAACGAATCTTCGTGTTAAAATGAAACTTTCACTGCAAGAAGTGGCGGAAGGCGTTACGAAGAAAATCAAGGTAAATAAGTTGGTGAACGCGGATGGAGTAACCTTCAAGACGTGTTCGAGCTGTAATGGTTCTGGACGTATTACGCGTGTCTCACAGACCTTCCTTGGAGCGATGCAAACACAATCTACTTGTCCAACGTGTCATGGATCAGGAAAGATCATTGATCAGAAACCAGATGGTGCTGACGCAAATGGATTAGAGCGTAAAGAGGAGGTCATCGAAATCGAGATCCCGGCCGGAGTAATGGACGGAATGCAACTCAGCGTTACTGGAAAAGGAAATGCTGGACCGTTTGATGGCGTAGCAGGAGATTTGATCGTAGTGGTAGAGGAAGTTCCAGACGAAAAATTACGTCGTGATGGTGATAACTTACACTACGATGCATACATAAGCTTCGTTGATGCAGTACTGGGAAGTTCTATTGAAATCCCAACAATTTCAGGGAAAGCGAAAATCAAGATTGAAGCTGGAACGCAAAGCGGAAAGGTTTTGCGATTGAAAGGAAAAGGAATTCCGGCACTTCAGTCTTACGGCAAAGGAGATCTATTCGTTCATATCAATGTTTGGACACCAAAAAAAGTGTCGAAGAGCGAAAAGGAAATGCTGGAAAAATTGAGAGAAAGCGACAACTTTCAACCTAATCCAGACAAACAAGACAAAGGATTTTTTGAACGGATGAAAGATATGTTCTAACAAGTTCATATGAAGTTCATTCAACAATACTTAAAAGGCACTGAAAATTTCGGGACGTACATACTGACCGGAATTTTTGTGCTTTTGGGAGTATTGATCGGAAATTTCACATCGATTTTGTTGGCGTATGCCTTAACTCCTAATTTGAGAGTCTCGCCCGATGGTAATCCTTTCGCGCAATTCGATACCAACACTCAACTGATTCTAATCATGATTCCTTTTATCTTTGCGCTTGTCGCATTGATCTTGGGTATCAAGTACATTCACAGACGTCCCATACTTTCATTGTTTACCTCCAGAGAGCGCTTCGACTGGAAACGCTATTTCTTCGCCTTCGGAGTTTGGATGACCATTTTGGTGATCCTCCTAGCGATAATGACCGTAACAACGGATAAGGTGTTTTGGAACTTAGACCCTTCATCTTTTTTCATGTTAGTGGCAATTTCTTGTGTGCTGTTTCCAATTCAGACTGCAGCAGAAGAGGCATTTTTTAGAGGTTGGTTATTTCAGGGAATTGGGAAGAGGTGGAAACACGCAGGCTTAAGTATATTGGTAACAGCAGTGATCTTTGGATTATTGCATGGAGCGAATCCCGAAGTGGAAAAAATCGGTTACGCAATCTTTGCTTTTTACATTCTTTCAGGCGTGTTTCTCGGAATCATCACTCATCTCGATGATGGTCTGGAACTCGGCATGGGATATCACGCTGCCAATAACATGTTCGCGGCAGTTATTTTGACAAACGATTGGCAAGCGTTTCACACAGATGCAATGTTCATCGACACAGCACCTCCTAGCTTTGGTTGGGATGCAATTCTGACATTAGCCATCGTTCAGCCCTTGTTCTTACTGATCTTCGGAAAAGTGTACAAATGGAAAAACTGGCGTGCCCAACTCTTCAAGTCATACGAAGATGGACCCAATCCTCCTCAACCGAGGAATAGCAATTCCGATTTATTGGATGATTTGTAAGAATACTACCTTGCAGTCGTCTCAAAGAAGAACATAGAAAAATGTACTTTTAAGGTTCAATTTTAGCATATGAAGACGTATTACAATCCAGAAGATTTAAAGAAATTCGGTAAAATCTCAGAATTTCAACCAGAATTGGGAAAGAAGTTTTTCGATTATTATGGTGCAGTGTTTCAAGAAGGAGCACTCACGGCAAGAGAGAAATCATTGATTGCATTGGCCGTTTCACACGCTGTGCATTGCCCATATTGCATTGAAGCATATACTGAAGATGCAATGGAAAGAGGATGTGATGAAGAACAAATGATGGAAGCAGTTCACGTAGCCGGAGCTATTAAGAGTGGAGCAACTTTGGTACATGGAGTCCAAATGATGAATAAATACAATGATCTTTCAATGTAATGGCAGTATTAACGCATAAATCCTTGGCTGGACAAAGCCACGAGTTGTCGGAAGTAGATAGACAACTTGAATTATTGAAAAAAGCGAACTTAACGCCATTTCAAGAGAAATTAGAAGAATCCAACTTGTTTCCACTTACGGTAACAAAAGTGGATGTTTTTCAAATTAATGTAGGCAAGATGTGTAATCAAGTGTGTGCACATTGCCACGTTGATGCAGGTCCAGATCGTAAAGAAATCATGACGCGAGAGACAATGCAGTTATGCTTGGACGCTATTGATAAATCGGATTGTTCAACTGTTGATTTAACAGGGGGAGCGCCTGAAATGAATCCTGATTTCCGCTGGTTTGTAGAACAACTTTCGGCAAAGGGGAAGAAAATCATTGTTCGTTGTAACTTGACAATCATTGTTGCAAACAAAAAGTACAACGACCTTCCTGAATTCTTTAAGAAACACAATATTGAAGTGGCATCGTCATTGCCATATTTTACATCGAAAAAAACTGATGCGCAGCGTGGTGACGGAGTATTCGAAAAGAGTATTAAGGCACTTCAAATGTTGAATGCAGTTGGTTATGGAGTGGAAGGAAGCGGATTAAAGTTGGATTTAGTTTACAATCCATCTGGAGCATTTTTACCACCAGAGCAAGGAGCATTGCAAGCAGACTTCAAAAAGAAATTAAAAGATCGATTCGATATTGTTTTCAACGAACTTTATGCAATCACAAACCTTCCAATAAGTCGCTACCTTGAGTACTTGGTGGCGAGCGAAAATTATGAAGGTTACATGAATAAGCTGGTGGATGCGTACAATCCAACTGCTGCGGAAAACGTGATGTGTAGAAATACAATTTCGATCGGTTGGGATGGTTACATCTTCGATTGTGATTTCAATCAAATGTTGGACCTGAAAGTAGCAACCAAAGGTCAGCACCTCAAAGACTTTGATATTGAAGGGCTCAACAATAGAAATGTAATCGTAAATCAACACTGTTACGGATGTACTGCTGGAGCAGGATCGAGTTGTGGAGGAACAACAGCGTAAGAACCTGAATTCAAATAAAGAATAACAAGACCGTCCCGATAGCTATCGGGACGGTCTTTGAGTATTTAGAGATTGTTGTTCATCTTTCGGGGATTAAATTCGTTTGATAATGTAAAATTACCTTACCCTTGAGACCAAAAGGTCACAGTGAGAAGCTATAGTCAAAGGATTTATATATTTGTTTCATCATTTTTCAATAATTGAATTGAGTGGTTCAGTCCAATGATCGATAGTTGAACAAACAAGCGCCAATGGTGCAAGGGATGCTGGTTGAACTTCGATGAGCTTTCTAAATAACTTAATGTACATGTCTATGTTTAATCGAAAAACGATCCAAATTTTCAGTGGAAATAATAGACGGATTGAATGTACTCGATTGCTCTTATTCGTTTTCCTGTTTACGGGAAATCTTCATGCACAAACAAGGGAAATTGATAGCTTAAAACGTTTGGTACTTACACCAAATGTAAAGCGTGATACCAGTTTATTCAATACGTATATCGAATTATCTAAAGCGACTCTTAAACGTGATTTGGAGCAAACGAAAGTATACACGCTGCAAGCACAGGAACTCGCTGATGAGCTCAATTACGCGCAAGGGAATGGTGAAGTAGAATATGCAAAAGGAAAGATAGCACTGTCTACCTCAAATTTTGTTTCTGCGCGTGATCGTTTCTTTAAGGCGCTGGAAATTTTCAGAGAGAATAAAATCCGAAAAAAGTACGCAGCTTGTTATACAGCAATAGGTCTTACCTATCAAAATACAGGTGATCTGGACAAGGCAATGTCCTACTTTGAGAAATCCTTGGAGTATGGCAAAAAGTATGATCCATCGAGCAATAGCTTGACCTATATGAACATGGGAACTATTTATGCTTATCGGTCAAATTTTGACCAATCACTCGTGTATTTTCATAAAGCACAGGAATTACTTCAGACGCAAGGGAAAGTGGATGGTTTAAGTACCTGTTACAATAATATTGGATGCATATTCGAT
>JBGCDF010000391.1:0-3075 GCA_045105095.1 Crocinitomicaceae bacterium
CAGAAAGGGGTTTACAAGAATCTTGTGCCAAATCATTAAACACTGATTCAGAAATCGCGAAATATTATAAGGATAAAAATATTCCTACTGAGAATCTTGATGAATAAAAGAGCACATAGCACAGCCTAAAAAATCTTCTACTTAAAAAGTCGTTGTCAACAAATCGAATACTGCTGGTTCTTGGCTTGCAGGGACTGAGAAGATTTCCTTTTTGTCTCCAATGAAGATTCCATCTGGGTGATCCGATCCAGGAGCAACGGCACCTCCAACTGAGGCATCTTTGAAAGTTGACCCATTCGCAGCCAAATCGGTTGTTACGGTCGATTCTAAAAAGCGCGCACTCGTTACTGCAGCTGGTGCAGGTGATAGAACATTGCTCTCTCGAGTTACTGTTATTTCCGCTTCATTACTCTCCATTTTCTCAAGAATGACCGTTTTGTTTTCCGCGCCAATCTCAACTCCATCTTTCACCTCTATTTCCTGTGAATTTTGCGCATCCTCATCTACCTGCGTTTCTACCTCTTTCATTTCTGAAGATGTATTCTCCTTCTCCAAAGCTGCCACTTGCGTTGTTTCAGATGTCATCATGTTTGATTTCACAAACGGATATGCTAAGAAAATCAACAATCCAACAGCTGCCGCCTGAATTAATGGTTGACGGTAGAACGGTTTATTTTTAGGAGCAACTACCGCTAATGGAGCATTATACCAAATAGGGGCGGCTTTCGGGTGCTTCTGTGTAAACAGATGATCCAAACTTTCTTTCGTCTCTGCTCTCGGAGTTGGATTTGACCAACTAATGGCCCCAATGCTTGCGAACATTGCTTTCATTTGGTTAAACTCCTCTTCAGAAGAACACAATTCACCCAATTCGGCGCGTTCAGCAGCCGACAACTCGCTAAACTCTTTCTCCTTTACAATATCCATTACATCCCTTTCCATATCATCTATTCATTACAGGATTAAATTCTTTTAAACTCTCTGCGAGGTACTTCGTTGCATAGAACAAACGCGACTTGACCGTACCATCACTTATTTGGAGGACCTCCGCGATTTCTTTGATCGATAGGCCCTCAATGTGTCTTAGTTTGAATGCTTCGCTGTGTTTCAAATCGAGGTCATCCAGACTCTGCTCAAATTCTTCTCTGAAAAACCGGTCTTGGACTTCGCCGAACACATCTGTATTCGTGTCACTTACTGTGTAGTGCTCATCCAGTCCATTAGAGGTATTCTTACGTACTTCTTGCTTTTTGTATTCGTTCTTACACATGTTATTCGCCACTGAGTAAACCCAAGTTTTGAACTTCCTTGTCGGATCAAATAATTCGGGCTTTCTAACAATCTTGGCAAAAATATCATGAACAAAATCTTCCGCCTTTTCGCGGTCTTTCCAAAGCATGCGGATAAAGTAGCCCAATAATGGACCTGAATACCGATTGTAGATTTCATCGAATGCACGTTGGTCGCCTTTGCCAACAGCAATCATCAAATCCTCATCAGATAGGGTTTTATATTGTGGTCGAATCAACCGCATTTAATAGCTCGCTTTCACCTGTTGAACTTGTTCGTATTTTCTAGACTGGACACCGACCTGATCACTGACTTCATCGACATCCTTTAACTTTTTTTCTTCTCCTGTGACCTTGTAAACCTTCCTCAAGTGGAGCAACATTGGTAAATAATTCGCCGACAGTTGCTTTCCTTTCTCATCAATAGGATTCGAAATGACTTCCTTTTCCATAGAATTGTTCCATAAAAAATCATTCCTCGAAAAATTATCATAGCTTTCAGGATGATACTCGAATACCAAACCAGCTACGTATAGTTTATCCTGAATCGCCTGGAAATATTCTTTTGGAGTAGTTAATGAAATACTCAAATTCTTATCGACATTCAGCGCACAAAACTCTGCGAGATAATCAACATCAACCGCTTCTGATTCAGGTAATGTAAATCCTTTCCCTTCCAAGTTCTGACGGTAGGAATCACTTTGAAGAAAATCTAAGGATACCAAGGTCACATCCGAACGAACGTCACTACTGTTTTGAGCATAATAACTTCCATAACCGTCATCGAAGCCATGTGTAATCAAGGTTCCAGATTCGGGAACCGATCTCAAAATATCCCCTGAATACGAAATTACATTATCCGCCAATCGATCAGACTCACGAAGCTTCTCTACGTAAATCAATGCAGAGTCCACGTCTTCCTCGATCATATAGTAACCAGCCAATTGAACGTGAACATCTGCATTCTCCGGACGAATTTTCTCCGCCACTTTTAAATCTGAAATGAGTTCTGTATTATAATTCCCCGCTACGTATTTGAAGTAATATGACTCGAATGATCCAGGTGCATTCACTTCGAAGTAATCCACAGCTTGATCCATCTGAAATTGCTGCTGAATGGAAGGTGAACGACTTGTTCGTTGCATATCCGAAACGGAATATGTTGATGAAAAACCTGTAGACACGTTCTGCATCTCCACTGCTTTCGTCGATTGTGAATTAGAATACCCGTCATCGATTCCTTCGGTAGAAATAATCAACTCATCGTTAACTTTTTCCGCATCTTCCATTACAGGTTCTGCTTCTTCGAAAGTGGATGACTGCTTTGCTCTCCTTGACATTTTGTACTTCTTTCTCGAAGGTTCTTGGTTGATGTCTTCCAAATTCAAGGACTCTTTTGACATTACAGGAACGATGGAAGCTGAAGAGTCTACTTCAAGTGATTCCTCCTCTCTCTCTTTAAGCTCATGTGATGGAGTGACCACATTCGTATTATTCGTTGCAGGAGCAATATTTGTTGTGCCATTTAGAATAACCGGTGTTTCGGCTTGAGCACAAGCTGTTCCTGATGATAGAATAAGAATTGTATAAAATAAAACGCGCATAATTTCACGGATTTGTAGTACTGTACATCCAACTTCGAGAAAGGTTCAATTAAATTACATTATTTTTTCGAACATCGAGAAATCCGAAGAAATACACTTGAAATACACTTAGGGTGTACTCGTATCTCCAGCGAACAAAAATTTATTAGGAGAGATTAGATTCGTCTTAACTGCGTACATGA
>JBGCDF010000392.1:0-8201 GCA_045105095.1 Crocinitomicaceae bacterium
AGCGACAGGGCTAGTAAAATGCGCATACTTTTTTTTCTTAAAGATACGATTTTTTATTCCGCAGGAAAGGCAAGTCCAAAGGTCGTTTCAAAATCGAGTTCTCGCGTATTATTTACATTCTGAATGTCTTGTACAGTTGCGACAACATGCGCCTTTATTTTGTAGACTGAGTTTCCACTTGCATCTTTTCCGTAGTATGTAACATCGTCGATGCTTACAGTATTGATGCTATTGTTCGCACTACTCGAGCTATATGTCGTACCATTTTCTTCCAATTTCAATCGTACGTTAAAGTCTCTATTCAAGAGTGTACTAAACATCGTTTCAAACAACGTAAGGTCATGAATAAATTTACCCTGCAAATCTCCATCAACAATCATTGATTTCGTGCGCTTTACACCGTTCTCGAAGTTCACTTGAGCGCGCAAGACGTGACTTCCACTACCAAGATCTTTATAGAAAAACTCTGCTTGCTTAGAAATCAGAACATCGTCTAAAAACCATTCTACTTTCTCTACGGCAACTAAAGGATCTTCGAGCAAGGCTGTCAGTGTTCCCTCTGGGCTTAAGAAATGTTTGATATAGCTGTTCGCATGACGCTCATATCCCAAAATCAACTCACTACATAGTTGAGCCGAACTTTGGTCAGTAAAAACGACATCGGCACATACACTATAGATTCCCGGTTCCATTATTACAATGCTATCTCCAGTTTCCGCAGTGCCATTAACAATCCAGCTAATGTGATCAATCAAATCAACATTTGGAAAATCATCCTTCGTCAAAATCGCCAAAGGCGTAGTTAACATCCTTGAAAACGCATGTGAACCTGACAATCCCTTGATCGCCTCTTGTCCAGGAATGTCAACCAAACCATCGTAAATTCCCATTTCAATAGAAATGTTACCATCACTTAGATTCCCTGTAAATATCTGAATACCATTTTCTTGCTCGATTGATGTAAACATGTAGGCATTATCATCACCTGCAACAAGATTCAAAGCACTTCCATCAATTGTGCCTTCTACTTTAAACACAGGATCCGTTGAATTCGGCTGATCAATTGTATGCTTCTTACACGAAGAGAATAATAATCCTCCCACCACTACACTAAACGCTATAAACGCTCTCGCTCTTCTCATCTCTATCTTATTAATCGTATCGTTCTTCTTAGGTATATCTGTCCATCAATTGGAAGTTGATTGTTGAATCCATCCATGACTTGTTCGTTCACGGATTGCATCAGCTGAACACCAAGGTTCGCACCAATTGTCCATTGCTTCATGCGGTAGGCGTATCCAATTGTTGGTTTCACACCAAATCGCTTCAAAGCGGGATAGGTTTCACCATCCACCTTCGCCTCAATCAATCCATTTCGTATTTCCGTTCTCAGGAGTGTTTGATTCTCGTATGCTTTGTATTCAGTTCGCGTTCCAACCACCAATGAAGGACGCACACCTACATTGAAATTGTGTTGCCCGTGACTGTACCCCAACATGATTGGCATTTCGATGGAATAAATTCTTTGAATATCATATCTGTTCGCACCCTCCTCAGATCCGAATCCATATACTTTTCCAGAACGAACGAGGTCTAAATCATCATGATAAGAAGCCTTGAAGTTCAAACCTGTCGTCAAATTGAAGTTTCCAAGGTATGTTTCTACTCCAACTCCTCCTCCGAAAGACTTCGACATGAGTTCTGATGGCGTAATTAATGACTGGGACATTCCCGCATTCAGCTCGAAATATAACACTGACTTAGGATGTAGTTCAGCTAAAACAGGTGGCATTGAACTCGGCGCCACGTTTCGATTTAATCCTTGATCCAATTGATTCGCGTCATTCACTTCTAGTGATGCCGTGATTGGTGCATGCGCGAATTGCTTCTTACCGTTTGCTTCAATATCGGTGCGCAATTTCGAAAGGTTCGACTTCTCTGATTGGTCATTCGGTTGAGTTTGAACTCCATTTGAATTTACAGTAGTCGACTGATTCACGTTTTGATTACGCGAAGCACTCACATTTCTTGTCGCCAGATTATACATCGAATTCAACGGGCCATTTTGTTGTCCTTTAGAAGTCGATTCTATATTCGAAGAAGCCGTGTTCTTCAGATTCCCATTGATTAATGCAGAAGAAGTAGAATTAGAAGCAGCGTTTTCGACAGTTGAAAGCTCGCCGTTCAAATCAGTTAATTCAGTTCCATTGTTAGATACCGTTTGATCTTCAGTAGAAATTTCGATTGAATTATTTTCGGTATCCGTATTGTCAGTAGTATTCAACTCAAGGTTTGCGAGTTGATCGTTCGTTGTATTGAAGGAAGTATTGTTCGCATTGTTAACAAAGTATCCTGTAGTTAACACAGCAATGAATACTAGGGCCGTCCCCATCCACAGGAAGTCCTTCCCTTTTCCATTTACAGGTAATGCAGCCTCCATCTCATTGAAGTACGAAGCATCGTACTCAAAAGACTGGTTGCCTGCACCATCCTTAAATAGCTTATCTATTTCTTCATCCGTCCAGCTCATATCACCATTCTCTGATTGCGATTCTCTAATCGCTCTAGTTTTTCTCTTAATAATTTTCGTGCCGTTGACAAGTGCCATTTGGAAGTACCTTCTGACATGTCTAGCTTTTCACCAATTTCTCTGTGCGAATAACCTTCAATCACGTACAAGTTGAATACATGTCCCGAGACTTTCGGCAATTCTTGAACAAGTGCCATGATGTTCTCATATCCCAAGTTGCTTTCGGCGTGATTGACATGACCTTCTGAATAAAAGTCCAATTCACGTTCGTTATCGCTCTTGGTAATGTGAGATGTGTAACGCTTGTTTTTTCGGTATTCGTCAATTAAGGCGTTTACCATGACACGTTTTGCCCAGGCATTGAAGTTTACGTCTTCGTTTACCTTTTCTAGGGCCTTCAAAATTTTAATAAATCCTGCATTGTAAGAAGCACGTGCATCTTCTTCATTGTTGTTGTATCGGAAACATACGGGCATGAGAAGATGAAAGCAATGTTCATACATATAGTTGATTGCTTTCCGATCATCACTGATACATTTACGTATTATTTCAGTTGTGATGCTCATGGATTTCTTCAGTGTCCTTATTTTCCGATCCTTATGCAATTTACAAAAATATTGTTTGTGTGGCTCTAACAAAACTCTGTCCGAGTAGCTATTAGAACGAGATGCAAGAAGGATTGGTTGGTGAATATTTAAAAAAAATGATTTTTGAGAAAAAAATCAGGAATAATTCGACTACATTATCGCTGCAATCTAATAGTATAACGACATGAGACTTCATTTGTTACGCCATGGTAAAACCCAGCAGCAATCCAGTACAGGTAGAGATTTCGATCGAGAGCTCAACCCAAAGGGAGTTGTGCAATGTGAAATGCTTTCTGATTATTTCAAAAAGATGGATGTAAACTGTGAAGTTTGGTGCAGCACTGCCAGAAGAACACGTCAGACCTACTCTAACGTAAGTAGAGAAAATCTGCTTAAAAAGGTCGTGATGCTCGATAATTTTTACCTCTGCTCACGCGACACCATGCTTCAAGCTCTGTGGAAACGATCAGGAAATGATGACCTACTTATTGTTGGACACAACTATGGAATCTCAGATTTAGCCACTTACTTAACCGATGTACGCATTGAATTGCGCACTGGAGGATACATCTGCATCGACTTTGACGGTTTCAAATGGGAAGAGATATCCAGAGGACTTGGAACCATTGCTGATCAGTATCGTCCGAAGGTGAGTTTGTAGTTTGGTTCAGTTCATTTCGGCAAGCTCAATGCAACGCGACAGGCTCACTGCAGGGGATTGTTGGATTGGTTGGACTTATTGGATTACTGGATTGTTGGATTCACTCGTTGTCTGCCTCCGGCGGTGATGGGTTTGTTGGATTTGTTGGATTCGTTGGAATGGTTGGATTATTAGATTCGTTGGATTGATTGGATTGGTCGTTTGGGACGTAGTGATAAACGATTACGTGGCCTTTCGCCAAACGCTCACGCTCTTCTTCTTGTAACTTGGCCAATCTCACTCTCTCGTTGTATATTCCCTCTAAATCAGGAGGCTCTATTCCGAGTTCTTTTTCAATTTCATAAATGTACTTTGGAGCTTGTGGACCTCTCTTCCGGTAGATAATTGCCAATATGAATCCAGTGACTGCTCCAGCCAGGTGTCCCTCCCAAGAAACACGCGGTTCAATTGGGAACAATCCCCACACCATCGATCCATATACGAAGGCTACGAATAATGAAATCCCCTGCAAAGGACGATACTTCCTGAGCACTCCCGAAGTGAATAAGAAGGCTGCCAAAGCATATACAACTCCACTCATTCCGATGTGATAACTACTTGTGTTTTCCGCAAACACCCACAGACCAATTCCTGTCAGCAGCCATGAAAACACAAAGATTCTTAGCGCAATTTCGCGATAGTAATAGATCAAGGTCCCTAACAAAATCATGGTTGGAACAGAATTGTTTACGATGTGTCCGATTTCCTGCTTAGAGTGCAGTAAAGGCATCAACAGAATTCCACCGAGCGTCTCCGACTCACCTGGGATAACGCCATATCGATAAAAATGAATCTCTGGGAATAAGTGATCCGACCAAAACACTATCCACATAACAATCAATAATAAGATTGGGTAGACAATCGCCTCTACGGTAGATCCAAATTGATGTGTTTGTCGTTGTATTTGCACGCTCTTAGTTGTCAACTATTGTGCCTAGGAAATTTTACTGCCATCTTGACAGCAAAACCTTATTTGCGTTTCTTCTTTTTCAGATCTGAAACGGGTTGAGGATACATGCCATCGCGGGAGATTCTTTTCCCTCTTTTGTAGACAAGGATGCGCTCATTCGCCATCTGCCCCTGCATTGTCGCGTCCAATAAGTAATAGGTCTCCGCTTCAAACATCACCACATAAGTTCCTTGCAATTTGCGATCACCGATGGTTGTGTAAATGAATTCTTTTCCGATCGTAACGGTAACTGTTGTTTCATCCACATCTACCACTTCCAGAGCTGACCCCATCGAATATGCTGGAATAACGCCTTCATACTTTGCGAGGTATTTTCGCTTCAGCTTAACCTTCTTTTGAGCACTCGCTCCAAGTGGAAGAATCAACAAGAGGACAATTATCCATTTCATGTGCTTAAAATTTTTCTACGGAAATAATATGCGGAAAAATTTCTGCACACATGTAACCGCTTCGCTCTCGCATGAGACTTTTTAATAAGGTCCTGATGTTATCATTAATAAATATCATGCTCGTTTCACTTCAGCAATATACGAAAAAGGCTTCTAAGCAAGTACTTTTCAACCAATCTGACCACTTACAAACATTTGCTTTTAGATTCAGTTGGATTGAAGTATTTTTACGACCAGTCATAGCTTCAGAAGAATAAACATATGAAACAATATCACGACTTACTCCAACATATTTTAGACAACGGAACACAAAAAGGTGATCGCACAGGAACTGGAACCATTTCGGTTTTTGGCCATCAAATGCGTTTCGATTTATCCGAAGGATTTCCTGTTGTCACGACAAAAAAATTGCACCTCCGATCGATCATTCACGAGTTACTTTGGTTCTTACAAGGTGATACGAATATCAAGTATTTGAAGGAGAACAAAGTGCGCATTTGGGACGAGTGGGCCGATGAAAATGGAGATCTTGGCCCAGTTTATGGTCATCAATGGAGAAGTTGGCCGGATGGAGAAGGCGGAACGATTGATCAGATCACGAAGTTGGTCGATCAAATCAAAAACAATCCGAATTCGCGTCGACACATTGTTTCAGCGTGGAACGTTGCAGATGTAGATAACATGGCATTACCGCCTTGTCACACCTTGTTTCAGTTCTACGTAGCAGATGGAAAGCTAAGTTGTCAATTGTACCAAAGAAGTGCTGATACCTTCCTTGGAGTACCATTCAACATTGCATCTTATGCACTTCTAACAATGATGTTGGCTCAGGTCTGTAACCTTGAACCAGGAGATTTCGTTCATACGTTTGGTGATGCCCATTTGTATAACAATCATTTGGAACAGGCGCAATTGCAATTAAGCAGAGATATTCGTCCATTACCAACAATGAAAATCAACCCAGAAGTTAATGACATATTCTCTTTTACATACGAAGATTTTGAATTACTCAACTACGACCCGCACCCAACAATCAAAGCTCCGATTGCTGTGTAGTAGGTTTCTATTACTTTTCTTAACGTTACACGTCGGCTTTTCTGTTTCATTTGGACAGAAAGAAAACCCCAAACTTTCGCTCATATTTGTTGGAGATGTAATGCAACATGACGGTCAAATTGAGGCCGCTTACAATCGTAAAACAAAGGATTACGAATACGACGATGGTTTCAAATTTGTGAAGCCGATTATCAACGAATACGACATTCGTGTAGCCAATTTGGAGGTCACACAAGCCGGCAAACCATTCAAAGGGTACCCTCAATTTTCTGCTCCGGATGAACTATCTGAGGTATTATTGAATTCAGGTTTCAACGTTATCCTTACTTCTAACAATCATTCGTGTGATCGCGGATCTAAAGGTGTTCTGCGTACTCTAGACGTATTGGATGAATTGGGTATTGCGCACACAGGAACTTTCAGAAATCAACAAGAACGTGACGAAAATTATCCGTTGATCGTAGAGGAAAACGGACTCAAGGTTGCCATGTTGAATTACACCTACGGAACAAATGGATTGTCTGTCTCCAAACCATTAATCATCAACTACATTGATAGTGTAGTGATCAAAAAGGACATTGCCAAGGCTAAAACGATGGGGGTTGATTACATCGTATGTAACATGCATTGGGGAAAAGAATACATTCCGTTGCCTGATGGCTATCAGAAAAAGTATGAGGCCGTTTGCTACCGAGCTGGAGCCGATATGGTCATTGGTGGACATCCACACGTCGTTCAGCCCATCGAAAAAAAAGCAGATAACAAGTTGACGATTTGGTCGCTTGGAAATTTCGTTTCGAATATGCAAACCCGCACGACACGCGGAGGGGTTATGCTGGGGGCACACCTTGAAAAACAGAAAGGAAAAGTAATTCTAGGAGATGTCAATTACCACTTCATCTATGTCATGAAACGCAAGGAAGGTGCAGTTACACAGTATTACATCTTGCCTGAGTTCGAGTACAATGATTATCGTCCGAATTTCATCTCAGATGTTGAAGCAACGCGCATGAGGGATTTCTTTTCAGATAGTAGAAAATTGTATACTAAAGAGAATAAAGGCGATGTAACTGAAAAGATTGTTGGAGCGAACACGAGTATTGGACAGCAATACGTAAGAATGTTAACGCGTTACTATGCCGTTCATGTGAATTCGAATGGAGCAGAATGGTTATCGAACGATGTGCTCGGACATTACTTCCATCGTACAGTAGATAAAAACGGACTTCGTAATTACCTATCGGGCATGTACTCGGATGAGACAATGGCGAAAGGACATCAAAGCTTCCTAAAGGATTGTGGTGTTGAAGGATTATCCCTTGTACTCGTCACGCCAGAAGGAATTAAACCCATAACTGAATGAAAACTTCCTTAATTGTTGCCATGGACACGGACCGTGGAATTGGAAAGAACAACGACTTAATGTGGAATTTACCAAATGACATGCGTTTCTTTAAAGAAACAACATCAGGGCATGTTGTTGTCATGGGACGGAAGAACTACGAATCCATTCCTGAGAAGTATCGACCGCTTCCAAATCGAGAGAATGTCGTTCTGACACGTAACGAATCATACGTAGCTGCTGATTGCAATATTTTTCACTCCTTGGAAGAATGCATGAAGTATTATCAATCGGAAGAAGAGCGAACGGTTTTCATTATTGGAGGAGGGCAGATTTATCGTGAGGCACTGGAAATGGATATTGTCGATGAAATGTATATTTCTCACATCAATCATTCTTATGGGGCAGATACTTTTTTTCCAGAGTTTGATTTGACAAAATGGAGGGTGGAAACTATTTTGGAGCAGCCAAAAGACGACCGTCACGAGGCGAGCTTCTCTGTACTCAAGTACTCCAAGGCTTAAGGTTAGCAAACAGTGGTCTAACAGAAGCTCTATTTCGCTATTTTTTTATTTGATGGAATACTTATATTAGTGCGTACACTTTGAGTGTTAACACTCCGCTTTT
>JBGCDF010000393.1:0-6220 GCA_045105095.1 Crocinitomicaceae bacterium
TGTCTGGAGGAACGGGGTTCCCCGGTTCTGCGGGCTCAACAAATGCACCTACAAGTTATTTGTATGGAGGTGATCCAGGTGATTCTTCTCAATGGTCTGAATACAGTATGAACAATCCTGTTGGAGACCGACGAATGTTTATGAACCTAGAGAGTACTTCATTCGCACCGGGTCAGATGATATGCTATGATTTCGCAGTTGTTTACGGAAAAGGAATAGCTTCATTGGGAAGCGTTACAGAGTTAAAAGTAAATGCAGAGCTTGCTCAAACCTTTTTTGATGGACAGAACTTCTCATGTGATGTAGTAACAGTTGGTACTGATGAACTTTCATTTTTGGAGACGAGTATGTATCCGAATCCATCATCAGGACTCGTCAATATCGTGATTAAACAACCTGTAGACCATGTACGTGTGAAGGTGTTGGATCTTGCGGGTAGAGTCGTTTACTCAGAGGATTTGCAAAATCAGCAGGAAATCAAGTTGGACTTAAATGGACATAAAGGTGTATACATTATTCAGGTTGCATCGTCGGAGGGGACCGCTGTTGAGCGAATTTTGATGGAATAAAAAACTGTCGGACTTCGGCTCCGCTCAGCCCTCGAGAATATACTGAATAACTCAAGGTTAACTTCCGTAATTGGCGGACTGAGCGGAGTCGAAGTCCAAACTTTTACCCAAATCTCAAGTGTTTGACTGTATGACCATTGTTGATCAATTGCTTCAGTGAATCGATTCCAATCTTTAAGTGATCATCAACGTAGTCAGCGGTTACTTTTGAATCGCTTTCACTCGTTTTCACACCTTCCGCTACCATGGGCTGGTCGGAAACTAATAGCAAAGCTCCAGTTGAAATTTTATTTTTAAATCCAACGGAGAAAATGGTAGCCGTTTCCATATCAATGGCCATTGCTCTCAATTTCTTGAGGTATTTTTTGAATTTATCATCGTGTTCCCATACGCGACGATTGGTGGTGTAACACGTTCCTGTCCAGTAATCTCTTCCATGATCGCGGATCGTTGTGGAAATCGCTTTTTGCAGAGCGAAGGCGGGTAAGGCAGGTACTTCAGGTGGGAAGTAATCGTTGCTCGTTCCTTCTCCGCGAATGGCAGCAATGGGTAAGATGAGGTCACCAACTTCGTTTTTACGTTTTAATCCTCCACATTTCCCCAAAAAGAGAACGGCTTTGGGTTTAATCGCTACGAGCAGATCCATACATGTTGCTGCCGAGGCACTACCCATTCCGAAGTTGATCATGGTGATTCCGTGAGCAGTTGCACATTGCATCGGTTTGTTCTTCCCGATAACTTCTACTCCGTGCATTTCGGCGAACTTATTCACGTAATTGTGAAAGTTGCACAACAGAATGTATTCACCGAAATTTTCCAATTTCTCACCAGTGTATCTCGGAAGCCAATCATTGACTATTTCTTGTTTTGTTTTCATTTTTTCGATTGATTAGTTGTAAAAATGGGAGTCTGTGTACACAAACTCCCATTCGTAATATATGTTGCAAGGATTAATCTAAAATCCCATATTCCTTTCGGTAGTAGAGCATTTGCTCTACGAATGTTTGATTGTTTTCGATTTTTATATCAATAATCTCGCCATTATCGTCTTCAACAGGAACCAAAACAGGGTACACAAATCCGCGGTAAGGAGCCAGGTCTAAGGGTTTCACTCTGTCCAGTACTTCTTTGTGAAGTTTCTGATCAACTTTTACTCCATATCCTTCTACCAATGCTTTCCCTGCTTCGTAATCACCTTCAGATTTAATGCGTTGAATCTCTCTCAACAGTTCTCCGAAGATCACTCTGAGTTTGTCGTAATCATTAACATTGAAGTACGTTTTTCCATCTCTCTGAATTCTTTCTACGACATTATCTGCAGCTCCGCGCTCGATAGCCCATGCCGCTACTAATTGACGATTTTGCATGTGTTCTTCTTCAACATCTTCCCCAAGCTCAAGGCGCTGAAGTTGTGTCATCATTCCATTTCTGATGTAG
The DNA here is from genome assembly GCA_045105095.1 of Crocinitomicaceae bacterium. Lineage (GTDB taxonomy): Bacteria > Bacteroidota > Bacteroidia > Flavobacteriales_D > Crocinitomicaceae > UBA4466. Next base: position 2,007 of record JBGCDF010000393.1, read on the forward strand.
CCATCATATTCTGCTTTTCCAACATCCAAGGTCGTGATCAGTCCAAGGTCAATCATTTTTGGATCCATGATGTAGTACAATCCAACCAAATCAGCTCTTGCTTCTTCCAATGTGCTTGCATAGTTACGTAGCGTTTCTGCTGGTTGACCAACTCCATCATTGATTTGTCCAGATGCATGTCCTACTACTTCGTGAAGCGCTGTGTGTAGTTTCCCAGAGAGGTATCCGTGCGCTGTTGACAGGGCGATTTCTTCCTCATCGTTCGCGAATTCAGTTAAAATTCCAGGTCCACCAGCTTTATCGTAAGCACTGATGATGTTACCTAAACTCACAGATTTCGAACCAACTTCCTGGCGAATCCAGTTGTTATTTGGAAGGTTTACACCAATTGGTGTTGAAGGAGAAGCGTCTCCAGATTCACTGGCTACCTGAACTACTTTATAGCTCACACCTTTCACTTCTTTCTTTTTGTGAGATTCAATCAATGGAGAGTTATCTTCGAACCATTGAGCATTTTCTGCTACGACAGCCATTTGTTTCGATGCCTCGAAGTCAGTAATTTGAACGATACTTTCGTATGATGCACGTTTTCCGAGAGCATCTCCATACGTTTCAATGAATCCATTGATCCAGTCAATATCACCTTCCGTAGATTCTGCCCAAAGTACGTTGTAGTCGTCCCATGTTGTTAAATCTCCCGTTTTATAATATTCAATCAACTTTTCGAGAGCTTTTGCCTGCTGATCATTTTCAGCAACTTCCGCAGCTTTCTCTAGCCAGAACACAATTTTCTCTATCGCTTTTCCGTATTTTCCATCGATTTTCCAAACATCTTCGAAAAGATCTCCATCCTTCAAAATCAATGTAGAATTCAACCCTAATTCGATTGGGTGCTTTTCATTCGGGTCAGCCTTTGCGCTGTAGAATTCGTCAACCATTTTTTGAGTCACTCCGTCACCATAGAAGTTATTCGCAGATGCAACGATCATGTCCTTAGAAGCATCTTTTACCTTTCGTTTTGCTGCAAGGCTAGGGTCAAATATTATGTCCATCGCCTCATTTGACATTTTTGCGCCAGTCTCTTTAACGTACCCCTTGAAGGCCATTCGAGAGAAGTTTGGCGTAAACTTATTCATTCCGTAATGGTGATGAATTCCATTGGCGAACCAAATCTGCTTAGCATAAACCATCAGATTTTTCCAATCATCGGAGCTCTTGTTACCAGAGTAGTTTTCAATGATATGCTCTATTCCATTTCTGATCTCAAGGTTGTAAGCATTGTTTTGATCATAAATGATGTCTCGTCCAGCTAAACCAGCTTGAGACATGAAGTAAACTAGTTTTTTCTGTTGAATTGTGAGTTTATCGAAATCGACGATATCGTAACGAATAACTTGTATATCGGCAAATCGATCGACTTCCTCTCCGCTTTTCATTTCAAGATCTGCGTTGATAGAACTTGTTTCAGTACTCAATTCGTTTTGGTCAGCTTCAGTTGAAGAACCGCAACTGAATAGCACTGCCGAAAGTGCAAAGCACGGAGCAATTAGGTATTTCATGGACATATTTGGTTTAATTTTGAGATGTTCGAAGATAAGGATTTTATCGCATATTATTTGATGCACTCTTCATAGTCGATTCCACCTAATTCGCAATAAGCATATTGTTTCCTTTTATAATTGTCTGAAAAATGATCATTGAAGCGATACTCGAAGTTTCGTGACTCCCTAATTTGAATTTCATTTTTCTTGAAAGGGTGTATTCCTGCAAGTCGTACTAAGCCCCTATTCGATACATCGTAGGTTCCTGCGAATGTCTCAAGAGGCCGCTCATCAGATCGGATATGAATTAAGTAACTTGAATCTTGTTTAAGCAGCAATGTTAGAACGGAATTGGTGGACTCTTTCCTTGATAAGTCCAAAGGGCTCTCGTATTCTGTTCCAAAAATACAATACCTATCGTAGCGATTCGTGTCAATATTAGGGCGGTATTTGACAGGCAAGGTACATGCACTGAATAATGCAGCGATTATCAAGAATCGGTAAAAGGTCATGTTCGAAGATAATGAAAAAAGCCACTCCAAGTACTGAAACTCGAAGCGGCCTTTTGGACTCTAAACTTATATACTATCTCCTTGCGAGCACTGTCATTTTCGCTTTCTTCTGTGCGAGATTTTTCGTGTCGTAGAAGAAACGAATGTTTTTGATTAATCGTTTTCCTCCTTTCAAATCGATCAGGCGAGATGTACTTCCTTTTTTGAAATTATGACGTAAATTGATTTCTTCTTTTGTTCCATTCATATAGGTAACCACCATTCGATGCATGTTCAAAGAACCTCCCGTAACAACTACTTTGAGTTTTGTATAACCTCCTTCTTTCGCTCCAACGCGGATGTCGTCTTTATCAACTTTATAGTTAACTACACGCGTTCCTAATCGATCCCACTTAACGCGTTTCTGCGCATGAGTTGTGAATGATAAGAATAAGAATGCTGAAAATAATACTGATAGGACCTTGTAATTCATAACGTCAATTTTTGTGGGTTTCTATTTCTTAGATAGGTGACGCTAGGAAAGGTTTAATCAGAATTAAAAAAAATTAAATTGATGAGAGTGAACTGCGAATTTCCTCCGTATTCTGGGGCTCAAATGAGATACGTTCCCTGAACCCTTTTCGCGTTCGTGTTTTGCGTTTAGCAAAGAGCGTTTCTGTTGATTCGTCTTCTTGATGCAGCCCAATTATCGTGATGTCCATTCCAACGGGAACCCCATTAAACACGAGCGTATTATTTTCACGATGAGAATAACGCATCACAGAATTGATTTCGTCAAAAACTAATGTCACCGTTGGAACAAAATCACCTTCGAATTCTACGTAGAGCGTTTCTTTGGGTGATGTTGTATTGTAAAAACGGTCACAGTTTATCCAGCCTAGCGTTGTTGATTCTTGATACAATTCATTCATTAAGGTCTGATTAGTCGCAGAAACAGTGTCCATTTGCGTACCCTGAACGTCAATCGTTTCGGTTATCTCGAAAGACTTTCCTTCAATTGTTTCGTACCAGGTCCTAGATCTGCTAATAGTGTCTCCATCAATAAGGGTGTGCTTGTATTTTTCACGTTCTTTTTCAGTCAGTTTAGGATAGAATGTTCTCGTCCATCCTACATTTTCTTTCGATCGCGATGGCGTAAAAGTACTCTGATCCCACAAAATATCATCATCGTGCTCAATTCCTTGAAACAGTTGCATGTCATCCCCCATTTGTCGATCAGGGAATAAAATTTTGAACGATTCTCCTTGTTTCAATTTCAAGGTGTCATCTTTCTGAGTAGCAATAACGTGTATCATTCCTCCAGATTCGAGTAATTGATCGGACACAGTATGCGTTGCGAGGTTGGCTAAAACAAAATCGGCCTTGTTCAGAAATTCCTTAATGTTGATTTGTATCGATAAATATTCCTTGAAATTTTCGAAAATTTCAGGGCCGAATATGAGTGTTATGCCACCTTCAGTAGTAATTGTGCTTTCCTCGTATCCGCTAATTTTAAACATTTGCTCTTCTTGTTCGAATTGACCAAAAACGGATTTGTTATCTGTCGGGTAAAACCGAATTTCCACACGGCGGTTAAGTGCCATTTCCGTTTCATTTCGATTGTCAGTTACACCAGACGTTGCCCCTTTTGATTGGATGTGAAAACGATTGGAAGCTCCGGTTTTCTCCAGATACGCTCGAACGTTCTGTGCCCGATTTAGACCAAGTTCCATATTGTAATCGTTAGAGGCATCTGAATCTGTATGCCCAATGAGTACGATATCTCCTTGATTCTGAGTTGAGAGAATGACAGTCGAGATTGAATCCAAAACAGATTTAGTTTCTTCATTCAGTTCAAAACTATTCTTTTCGAAATAGACGGATGCGTTTTGACCGTAAGCAACTGAACTTAAGCAAAACAGAAAGAGGTAGAAAGTGGCGGGATTCATTAAGTTGTATTTTGAGTATAAAGCAACAACAATCGTTCCATGTAGCGCACTGCAAAGGGAAGATACGTGAGTTTATTTAACTAAAATTACAGATTCAACTCTTTTCGATACGTTGAATCAGCAACTGAATTTCTATTCCAATAATCTGTATTAATTGACTTCATGCGCGTTGCAGTTGTCGTAAGCTGTTTTCGATTGTCTCCAAACCCGCTGTAATTTGTTTCTTTCCAACC
>JBGCDF010000394.1:0-3334 GCA_045105095.1 Crocinitomicaceae bacterium
GATAAAACAAACTGCATTCCTCAAGTGCTGAAAGGCGTTTTCAAAGCAGAACCGATTTGGATCGACTTTAGAGATGTCGCACAGGCAAAAAATGCTGGTGATTACTCGCTCAAGAACCCTGATTTTAAGCAGAAGATTGCTCAAATTTCGTCGGCTGTTCAGGGAGTGTCAGTGGATCACTTGATAGGAGAGAGCAATCGAAAAGAAAAAGCCTGGAAGTTAGCTCTATCATTAATGGTCTCGTTAGGTCTAATAGCGATATTCTGTGTCTCATTTTTTTCTATTAAAGCCAATGAACAGGAAGAAATAGCGAACAAAGAAAGAAAAACAGCCGCTAAGGATAAGCATTACAAGGAAATGATGTCACTCATTTCAGAAGCACAAAAGAACCTACATTCTGGGAGCAATAATGAGATGGTTGTCGCGAATTTAATAACTGCCTGGCATGGATTAAGGAAGGAGGATCATACGATACCATCACTCTTCATTAATACCTTATATAGGGCTTATGAGGAAATTTCAAATGCTCCATACTTGAGCTACTACACGGAGAGTCAAGTTAATTGTATTGCGGTCTCTTCTGACAATGGCTTGATACTAAGTGGAGATGAGATAGGAAATGTTTTTCTGAGAAACGACAAGGGAGATTTGATTGAGAGCTATAAATGTGAAAGTAAGGTTGAATGCGTTGGGTTTACCGCCCTTGGAAAGGGCTACTTTGTAGATATTAACGGAATTAATCTTATCGAAGGTGACAGCACGAAAACGTTCAAAACAGACAGAAAGTTTAATTACGGCTACGGCCCTGCTATGGTAACTTTCTCTAAGAATGAGGATTACGTCTTTCTTGCAACGAGTATACTTGATGAAAATTGTATTTACGATAGGAAAGGAAACATTATCGCACATTTCCCTGTTGAGTTTTACCCAAAGGGTACATTGAGGTCTGCAAGGTTCAACGATGACAATCAGTCTGTACTCTTGTATTATGAGCATAAGGTTATGCGCTGGAACTTTTTAGACACAAATAGTAGCGTCGAGAAAATATTCGATTTTCCTGAGAGGATGAAATTTGTTGAACTCAGTGATAACGAAGTTGTAGGTGTTACCGATAAAGGAAAAGACTCTGTAAATGGAAAACAGAGAATTGGTTTCACGACTTTCTCAACGAATGGACAACTTTTACACAGTTTCGAGATGAAAACGAATGCGTATTTAAGTGACGTAGCCATTTCCAATGATGGGAAAAGGATCTTATTAGGAATGCAGAATTATTCTGGAGCTGGGATAATGGAATTATGGTCGACACATGGAAACCTTTTGGGATCTTTTTCGGGTCACACTCTATCCGTAAGTGCTGTATCATTTTCAAACCGTAAGAACGCGGTAATATCTGCAGGATATGACCAACGGGTTGTTGCCTGGAGAATAGTAAAGAAAGATTTTATTGAAACGTCGGAATCTGGATGGGAATCACTACTAAATCCTCCTTTTTCGGGAAATGGAAGGTATGTTATTGGTGCAATTCACACTACAGATGAAATTCTAGATGCATCAAATCTAAAAGTGATTGACCTTGAATGTAATTCTTCTGACACCGTGAATCTAGGGAGTAATTTTCTTCAGCTTCAAATCTCTGATGATTCAAAGTACATTGTCACCGTGAATAACGATAGTACGATTCATCTGCTCGATTTGTCAAAAAAGAAAATCGGGGCATCTCAATTCCAATTTTCACTAGAAGAAAATGAAATAATTCAGAAGGTGGCCATAGCAAATGATGCTGAAAGATTGGCTCTTCTTACGAACATGTATACTCGGATTTTCGATGCTTCCGGTACCTTGCTGGAGCAATTTATATCGGGATCGTTCGAAGAATGGCAGATTGAATTTATGCAGTTTATCAAATTTAAGGACAGGCAACACCTGTTTATTGGCTCCAAAAATGGTATTTGCCAAATCATTGACTGTCAAGGAAGGAGTATCGAAAATTTCACTCCATTTGACGGTGACTACAGCAACTACCCCTTGAGTATTGATTGGAACAAAGAAACCAATCATTTAGCAGTAAGTTTCTCTCACGGAAAGGCGTGTATCTATGACCTGAAACATGGTGAGATTTCCAGAAAATTTTCGTTGCGAAAGTACGGACTAAGCAGCATGTACGATGTATTCGGAGTTCGGATTTCTTTTTTTTGCGAAGAAGATTTCCTAGTAACAAGCGGGTATCATGGGGTTGTGATTTGGGGGGCAGAGGGCAATGAGATTTATAGGTCAAATCGGACTGGCCTCATTCCAATTGTTTCAGCCGATGCGCGCTATGTTTTCTGGTTAGGAGAAGACAGAATGGTCAGAGAACCATTCCTTTCCCCAGAAGAGATCATTCAAAAATGGGAAACTCACTTCCCCAATTTAAGAACGCAAGCCTAACTTCGTTCATTTTCCGAGATCTGTCAACGTCGGCATAAGAAAACCGCACAAAACGTCCTTCGAACTGTTAAAAGGAAATAAAAAAGGGTCGCTTTTAACCAACACTTTATATCTTTAGCAACCATTTTGGAGTCACACGCTAAAAACGATACAACTTTAAATCTACCCAGTGAATAGTTCAAAAATCACAAACATCCTTCTGCTCATCATCGCAATTCCAATTGTGGTGTTCGTACTTAAGACACTCAAGTTCATTTTTGTGCCGCTGATTTTGGCAATGTTCATCACTTTACTGTTTGTACCCTTGATGAGAAGAATGAAACGAAAGGGGATTCACAAGCTACTCCGCGTGTTTACTTCCTTATCCATCATAGTTGCAGGAGGAATTCTGCTATTTCAAGTATTGAGTTTATCTGGCCAGGAGATCGTTTCAACGAAGGATGTGTTTTTTGAGAAAGCCGCATCGAAGCTTTCCGAAGTAGAAGTATTAGTGAAAGATAATATAGGAATTGATCTTTTTCCCGCGGACAGCGACAATAAGGAGATGAAGCGAGATATGGTCATCAAATATGCTCAAACCTTCTCCAACTTTTTAGTTGGCGCGATTCCGTCTTTATTAACGACCTTGTTTTTTATCGTTCTTCTTCTGTTTGAAACCTTCGATTTCGAGCGGTTAATGCACAGTACCATCCTGAGGCAGCGATTCACCTCCATTAAGGCATTCGCACGAATTGAAAAGGATCTCGTGAAGTTTCTGTTTGTAAAATTTTTGATCAGCGCTGGAACGGGTATTGGAACAGGGTTCGTCTGCTATACATTCGGCGTGAGCTTCCCAATTTTCTGGGGAATCTTCGCCTTTGCGATTAATTTCGTCCAAATGGTCGGCTCCTTTATTGCGATTATT
>JBGCDF010000395.1:0-14378 GCA_045105095.1 Crocinitomicaceae bacterium
ATGAAAAATGGTTTCCACAAACGGTTTGGGGACTTCAATTGAATGTTCCAATCTTCTCTGGTCTTTCAAGAAGAGCCGTTACTGCTCAATCGCGCATTACCTTAATGAACGATCAAAATAAGCTAGCACAAATGGAGCAAACATTGAAGTTCCAGGTAAACCAAGCTCAAAATAATTTGGAGGGTGCGCGTAGTCAAAATGAACTCCAAAAACAGAATGTACAATTGGCGCGATCACTTTACGAAAATGCTATTGCAAAAGAGGAAGTTGGACAAGGAAACAGCATTCTTGTTACACAGCAGTACAACCAATTGATCATGGCGAAAGCCCAATACACGGGAACACTCATCGAACTGTTCTCGGCACAACTTGAATTAGACAAAATCTACAATAATATATTACCAAACGAATAAGACAACACAAATGAAAACAAGTATCATTGGATTACTCATCGCTCTATCTGGAGCACTTGTACTAACTTCTTGTGGAGGTGATACAGGTAAAGAAGATACAAAAGAGGACGAAGTAAAACTGGACCCGAAAGTAACTCTCGGTAAGGTTGAAATGAAGCCTTTTACTCACGAAATTCGCGTTCAAGGAAACGTGGAAACTGACGAGGACATTACACTTAGTGCAGAGATGGGAGGATTAATCACTCGCATCAACGTAAAAGAAGGTCAAACTGTTCGCCGAGGAGCAGTGATCGCAACGGTGGACGCCTCAGTATTATCATCGAATGTACAAGAACTTCAGACTCAATTGGAGTACGCTGAGTACATGCTAGACAAACAAGAAGAGCTTCAAAAGCGTGGTGTGGGCTCTGAGTTCGAATTGGAAACTGCGAAAAATCAGGTGAACTCGTTGAAAGCAAGCATGCGATCATTGAACACTCAACGTGGAAAAGCAACAATCAGAGCGCCATTTACCGGTGTTGTTGACCAAGTATTTGCGAAAAAAGGTCAAATGGCTGGAGCTGCTTCACCAATTGTTCGATTAGTGAATAATAACAATGTTGACATCGTTTCAACGATATCAGAAAAGCACTTCTCGAATGTACGAGTTGGTACACCTATCCGTGTGACCTTCCCGAACTATATGGATACAGTCCTAAACCTTAAGGTGAGTAACGTTGGAAATTACATCGAACCAACGAACAGAACGTTCCGTGTTATGGCCAAGGTCGAAGACAATAAATTGCTCCTTCCAAACATGCTTGCTGAAGTGAGCATCACAGACATGAAAGTCGACAATGGAATGGTAATTCCTTCGAAAAGTATCCTCAAGGATCAGAATAACAATGATTTCATTTTCGTAGCTAGAAATGAAAAAACGGCGGATGGTGTTACGACTTATATGGTAACTCAGGTTGATGTAGTAATCATCGAACGTTTTGAAGGCGCTGCATTGATCAAAACAAATGCTGAATTAAAAACGGGAGATAACGTAGTTATTGAAGGAGCTCGTGGTATTGCAAACGGAGATACCGTTCGTACTGAATCGAAATAATCATTTTCATATACGACCATTATGGAAGAAAAGAAAACAAAAGGATTCGGGCTTTCAACGCTAGCCGTTAAAAACAGAAAGACCGTTTTCCTGATCGCAGCCATCATCATTTTAGGTGGAATTGGCGCTTATCAGTCGATGCCAAAAGAAAATTTCCCTGAACTACAGATTCCGGAAATATACGTTGGTATTGCCAAACCTGGATCTTCTCCGAACTACATGTCCGAGAAAATCGCGAAGTCTATTGAGAAGGAAATCGGTGGAATCAAACTGGTAGATGAAATCAACACGAATTCCGTTCACGGTTACACGACTATTCGTATCAAGTTTGACTTTAAAATGAATGTGGACAAAGCGCTGCAAAAAGTCAAAGATGCGGTAGATGACGCCAGAACAAAATCTGATTTCCCTGCATTACCAGTGGAACCAAACATTTTCGAACTGGATCCATCGCAGATGCCTATCATGAACTTGAACCTTCGTGGTAACAATCCAGCTTTACTTAAAGAAATTGCTGAAGATCTAGAAGATCGAATTGAAGATTTACAGGAAATCAGTGAGGTCGACATCCGAGGTGTTCAGGAGCAAGAAATGCGCGTGGAGGTTGATCCAATTCGTGCACAAGCCGTAAATGTTACTATCGATGATATTCAAAATGCCATTAATGCAGAACACCAAACGATTTCTGGTGGTGAAGTGTTGATGGACGGAATCCGAAAAACCATCCGTATCGAAGGAGAATTCCAAAGTGCGGAGGAACTGTCAAAGATTATTATCAAGCAAGATGACTTCCTTCCTGTAAAGTTGGAGGATGTTGCTAATGTAGCGTTCGGAAACGGAGACACGACATCGTATGCTCGTGAATTTGGCGATCCCGTAGTCATGCTTGATGTAAAGAAACAAGGTGGAGAAAACCTGTTGGATGCATCGGATAAAATTGCGCAGATCATTGAAGAAGCAAAAGATGATGGAACCATTCCTGCGAGTGTTTCTCTCTCTAAAACGAACGACCAGTCGAACAATACGCGAGACATGGTTTCCAACCTATTGAACTCAATCATTTTTGGTATTATTCTCGTTGTTGGGGTACTATTGTTCTTCCTTGGACTGAGAAATGCCATGTTCGTTGGAATCGCCATTCCTCTTTCTATGCTGATGTCCTTCTTCATCTTGAATACGATGGGCGTGACATTGAACGTAATGGTACTGTTCTCATTGGTACTGGCACTGGGAATGCTCGTTGATAACGGAATTGTAACGGTAGAGAACATTTACCGTCACATGAGTGAAGGGAAGAAACCAACACAAGCGGTAATTGCGGGTGTTGGTGAGATCGCAATGCCGATTATCGCTTCCACAGCAACAACTCTTGCAGCCTTCGTTCCGCTGGCATTGTGGCCAGGAATCATGGGAGAGTTCATGAAGTACTTACCGATCACTTTGATCATCGTATTGGGATCTTCTCTCTTCGTTGCCTTGGTCATCAACCCAGTATTGGCTGCGGTTTACATGCGTGTTACGGACAACAAACCGAAGCGAAAGCGAGTACTCCGTAATTCTGGTATTATGATCGGAATAGGAATCGTTTTTGTGATTCTTGGTGGATTATCTTTTGGTAACTTCATGATTATCTTTGGATTGGTTAGTCTGTTAAATCTATTCGTTCTTTATCCAGCAACACTGCGTTTCCAGAATGGATTCTTACCAAGATTGGACCGTTTCTACGAGCGTTTCTTAAAGTATGCCTTGAATGGTAGACGTCCACTCTGGTTCTTCCTTGGAACATTCTTATTGTTGTTCTTTACGATTGGATTGATGACGGCTTTCCCGCCAAAAGTTGACTTCTTCCCTGTAAACGAGCCGAACTATGTGAATATCTTCATTTCGCATCCAATTGGGACAGACATCACTGTAACCAATGAAACTACGTTAAAGGTTGAGGACAAATTGAATGAAATTCTGGACGAATATCGCCAAGACACATTGGTACCCAATGATCGTCGTTTGATTCAGTCCATCATCGCGCAAGTAGGTGAAGGAACCAGTGATCCTGCCCAAGGCGTTACTATGGGGAATACTCCTCACAAAGCACGTGTTACGGTAAACTTTATTGAGTCGCAACATCGAAAAGGCGCTAGTACGATTGATGTCCTGAAGAAAGTTCAAAAAGAATTAAAAGGTGAGTTAACCGCAGATGTTGAAATTACCGCAGCAAAAGATGCTGCTGGACCGCCACAAGGGGCTCCGATTAGCATTGATGTGACAGGAAAAGGTGAATATCGTGAGTTGATTTTTGAAGCTCAGCGTATTATGAATTATCTTGATAGCACAGGCGTTAAAGGAGTAGAACAACTCAAGCTCAATGTAGAAGCCAACCGACCCGAAATTCCGATTACTGTAGATCGTGATCAGGTTCGTAAACTGAACGCTTCGACTATGCAGGTGGGTATGGCGATTCGAAAGGCGCTTCTTGGTCAAGACGTGACTACCTATACCAAAGGTGAAGATTCGTATGACATCGTTGTAAAATTCAATAAATCGAATCGTGAGAGTTTCGATGCCTTGTTAGATCAACGATTGATCTTCAGAAATAATAAGGGTAAACTGTTAAACATCCCAATTCGATCTGTAATTGAATCGTCTGATGAAACAGCTTCTTATACGGCGGTGGTTCGTAAGGATCAAATTCCGATGGTACAAATTACATCAAATGTAAACGAAGGGTCCAACGCCACGGAGGTAGTTGATTCTTTGAAAGCGAAGATGGAGATTTACGAAGAAGCTGGCCGTGTGAATACTGGCTTCAATTACAAGTTCTCTGGTCAGATGGAAGAGCAAGCCAAAGAAATGGCATTCCTGAGTCAAGCGCTATTGATTGCGGTATTCTTGATTCTCTTGATCATCGTAGCACAGTTCAATTCGTACTCGATGCCTTCCATCATTATGCTTACGGTACTGCTTTCATTAATTGGAGTGCTGCTCGGCCTGGTCATATCGAGACAGAACTTTGTAATTATGATGACAATGATTGGTATCATCTCGCTTGCAGGAGTCGTGGTGAACAATGCCATCGTACTGATTGATTACACCAACCTGGTACGTAAGCGTAAACGCGAGGAATTAGGACTTGGGGAATACGATATCCTTCCATATCCTGAAATCGTTAAGGCTGCAGTTGAAGGAGGTAAAACACGTCTGAGACCAGTATTGTTGACGGCCATTACCACCATTCTGGGACTGATTCCGTTAGCGATTGGATTCAACATTGACTTCTTCAGCTTCTTATCATCCTATGATGCGAAGATTTACTTCGGAGGTGACAACAACATGTTCTTTGCTCCGATGTCCTGGGCCATCATTTATGGTTTAACGTTCGCAACCTTCTTAACACTCGTAATCATTCCATCGCTCTATCTGTTGATGCACAGATTAAAGGTTTGGTTGTATAAGATTACGAATTCAAAAATGCGTAGTAACATATAACTGCATTAATCAAATTTCTGAGGGATATTCTACCGATTTTTACTGGTGGGATATCCCTTTTTCTTTGGAGTAGTTTCGAGTACTAAATCGACCTACTTAGTGTCAAACTAACCCTTCCAATCATTGTTAAATAGTTTTGTTTCAAACCCCTACAAATAAATTAAACATACCTGTCTCTTAATTCATTGTAGCAAATCAAGCATCTGCCTATTACTGTAAATTCCACCATAAGTACGCCCTAAAAATTAGCTTACCTAGGTAAAATGTTTTACGCGAATTTCCTAAAACACAATAAATCAAGTAGGTTATTAGAAATAATGCTTCAAGATTCGTCCAATAATAACTAGCATAAAACAAAGAATCTAACGAACATTTAGGGTTATTCGTCGAATATTGGAGATTTTTTTAGATATTAGGAATCCAACACTCGAATAGCGCCCCCCTTCTACGAATGCCCTAATTCCTTCTATAAAAGGCACTTTTAGCGATTTTTATTGATTTTGAGGTCCCATAAACGTCTGTCAGCTACATGAGAATCCCTCAAATATCTAAAAATCAGGTTTGGCAATTTCCGACTACTCTCCTTATATTTGTACCTGTAAAGATTAATTAGTATTGATTTATCAAGCTAAAAAATCTTTTTCAGTGAATAGTGGTTAGGTTAGGTTATGTAGAGCGATCCTCCCGGATCGCTCTACTGTTTTATAAGCATTTCTGAATGTTACAAAACTAGGAGCCCACCACGTAAACTATTTCCGAGCTACTTAACAAAGGTCAATGACAAACCTACGGACCCAGTGCAATTTTGTGAAGGTTAGCAAAACAATGTTTCTCCACCCAGACTCTTTTAGCAACTGCAATTTAACTCCACCACAAGGGTCACAAACCGCTACGCGGCACAAAGAGTTGTGTCTTCTATGGTGAAAACGGAACACTGGCTGTTCGCCCACTTATTCAGGTTGCGTAAAGTCCGCTAGAATAAATTCATGATAACATATTTCCCGTCCAACTTTTAAACTTGACTCTCGAAAACGAGTAAGTTGAATTACTGGTAAAACAAATTTCTTCTTGTGTCACAAAGTGACTTGTGCACTTTTTGGTCAAAAAAATCAACAAAGAATAATGCACCATTAAGTAGAGTGTAATAATTCCTCCATAGATTTTGACATTGATCCTCTATTTGCTCACACAAGATGTTGTCAATGGTTCATCCGGTTTTAGGTAATTTTCTACTTTTAGGCATATTCAAAAAAAAATACGACTATGAAAACCCCCATTATCACATTACTTGTAATGCTTCTTGTTGCAATGACTTCTAATGCTTTGAATCCTTCTCGCACCTATAAGCAAAGGCCTGACAAGTATAACATGAAATATGAAGAGAAAAAGATAAAAACGAACGATGGCGAAGCCGAACTCGTTTCTTGGTATTTCCCAGCTAAGAAAAAAACAACGAATTTGGTTCTTATTGCACACAATGGAGAAGGTAACATGGCTGATTATTTAACACGTGTCAGCGCGCTACTTGTAAATAGTAATGTAGTTCTATTCGATTATCGAGGATATGGAGAAAGCTCTGATTTCGAAATTGACAAAGACATGTATATCTATCCGCACTTTCAGGATGACTTGGAAACAATGATTGATCACTGCAGAAAGGAACATGTCGCGACATTCAACCTATATGGTTGGGGAATGGGCGGTGGATTGGCTCTTGGAGTTGGATTCGGACGTGTTGAAATGAACAAAATTATTGCTGACACTCCTTTCTTGAGCATGGAAGATTTGGAGGAACGATTCTCTTCATGGGATAAGCCGATGGAAGTTCCATTTAAAGGGTACGAAAAGGCGAACGAACCATTGACAGCTATTCAAGGCGAACCAGGAAAAAATCTGGCAGGCGTGAAATTAATCATTGGAAGCAACGACGCACTGTATTCGTCAGATGATATGGTAAAACTCTTAAAAGCTGCACCAAAAACGTTCGATAAAGACATCTACGTAGTGAAGAATCCAGATCGCAAAGACAACTTTGAAATTGATGAAGAGGGATACACGATCGTATTGACAGAGTACTTCGGCAAATAACCCGACAGCACAATGCATTCAGCAGCCGTTAGTTTACTAGCGGCTGTTTTTTTTGTGTTTGATGTTAATGGATCAATGCTAAAACCTGTGGAAAAATGTATGTTCCATTCTGAATACGACATTCAATTTATTTATGGTATTCTCTCTTCGAAATAAGATTCAACACTTTTTGGTTGGGCACAAAAAGTGTTCAAATCCCGATAGCTATCGGGAGCCTTTGCGCTTATTTTTCTGCGATCAGAAACACTCTTGAAACGCGGTGTTTTCGGTGATCGTCCCGATAGTTATCGGGACGCTTCCTCAAACACTAGCTCGTTTCAATTCGATTTCTTCATTCCGTAAAATAGGCGCCGATAACAGGCTAAGTTCTATTTTTCATTTTCGGAATATCAGATGCTTAAAATATTAAATCCCCACCAATTGCTATTGAAAACAAAAACGAATTAAAAATATAACTATGGAAATACTTTTACTATTGCTTTTAGCTGGACTAGGATATGCTATCATCGCACATCACTATAAATACAAAACGGAAATCGAAAAGGAGAAGATTAATCGTAAAAAAGATTGAAATCTAGTGCAAGTTAGGAGACAACCAACGTTCCATCACATGCAATTCCATGTCTTTTCTCTCAGCCAATGATTCCACCTGCTCATCCGTGATTTTACCCACTCCAAAGTACTTCGAGTTCGGATTAGCAAAATACCATCCAGAAACAGCCGCAGTTGGTGTCATCGCTAAACTATCCGTCAATTCAACGCCCGTTGCTTTGGTTGCATCCAATAACTCGAACAAACCGATCTTCTCCGTATGATCTGGACAAGCTGGATAACCTGGCGCAGGTCGAATCCCAAGGTATTTCTCTTTGATCAACTCATCGTTGTCGAGAGATTCATCTTTGGAATACCCCCAAATATCTGTTCGAACCAACTTGTGCGCGTATTCTGCAAATGCCTCGGCCAGACGATCCGCCAGCGCTTTGATTAAAATCGAATTATAATCATCATGATCTGCTTCGAATGCTTCCACTTTCGAATCAATTCCAATACCTGATGTCACAACAAATCCTCCGATGTAATCCTTTTTATTTGAATCAACGGGAGCAATGAAATCTGACAGTGCGATGTTTGGAACTCCTGCTGCCTTTTTCGTTTGTTGACGCATTGCGTGCTGTATAGAAATCTGTTTAGAATCGTCCTCGGGATCATAAATAATGATATCATCCTCAACTGCATTCGCTGGAAAGATTCCTACAATTCCTTTGTGCTCCAACCAGTTTTCTTCAGCGATTGATTGCAACATTTCCTTTGCGTCAGCAAATAGCTTTGTTGCCTCCTCACCTACTACTTCATCCGTCAAAATTGCAGGATACTTTCCATGGAGTTCCCACGTTCTGAAAAACGGAGTCCAATCAATGAATGGAATCAACTCTTCCGTCGTGACCGAGACCTCTTTTCTTCCCAAGAAATTTGGCTTTGCAATCGACTCTTTTTCCCAATCAATTTGGAACTTGTTTTGCCTAGCTTGACCCAGTGTTAAGAGTTGTTTACGCGCTCGATTCTTAGCATGATGCTCTCTCACACGTGAGTACTCCGACTCAATATCTTTGATAAAATCAGGTTTCTTACTTCCCAATAACTGCTCTACAACCGTAACCGATCTCGACGCATCCAAGACGTGAATTGCTTGATCCTTTGTGAAGTGTTCGTCAATTTTAACGGCAGTATGAACTTTAGATGTAGTTGCTCCACCAATCATCAATGGGATGGATAAGTCAGCACGTTCCATTTCCTTAGCAACGGTAACCATTTCATCCAGTGAAGGTGTAATCAATCCACTCAACCCGATCACATCGACCTTTTGCGCGATTGCTTCTTCGATGATTTTTTCAGGAGCGACCATCACTCCCATATCTATCACTTCGTAGTTGTTGCAACTCAACACAACACCCACAATGTTTTTTCCAATATCATGAACATCACCCTTTACAGTAGCCATCAAAATTCTTCCTGCAAACGATTGCTCACCACCTTTTTCTTCTTCAATAAATGGCAGTAAATAAGCAACGGCCTTTTTCATTACACGCGCAGATTTCACCACCTGCGGCAAGAACATTTTTCCACTTCCAAAAAGGTCACCAACAACGTTCATTCCGTCCATCAACGGACCTTCAATTACTTCAATTGGGCGGTCAAACATCAAACGACACTCTTCAGTATCTTCCTCGATGAAGTCTGTAATACCTTTCACTAAGGCATGAGACAATCGCTCCTTTACTCCAGTCTCTCTCCACGACAAATCTACAACGCGTACTTTACCTTCGCCTCGAACAGTTTCGGCATGCTCTAACAAACGTTCTGTAGCATCGTCACGTCGGTTCAACAATACATCCTCAACATAATCAAGCAATTGCTTATCTACATCGTCATATACTTCCAGCATGGACGGGTTCACGATTCCCATGTCCATTCCATTCTGAATAGCATGGTACAAAAATGCTGCGTGCATCGCTTCACGAACAACGTTATTTCCTCTAAATGAGAAAGACACATTCGAGACTCCTCCACTCACGTGCGCTCCTGGCAAATTCTCACGAATCCACTTCGTTGCTCGGAAAAAGTCGAGAGCGTTATTATTGTGCTCTTCCATTCCAGTCGCCACGGGGAAAATATTTGGATCGAAGATGATATCTTCTTTAGGGAATTTAACCTTATCGACTAATACTCGATACGATCGTTCACAGATTTCGATTCTTCGTTCGTAGCTATCCGCCTGACCGTCTTCATCGAATGCCATCACAATCACAGCTGCACCGTAGCGTTTAATCTTTCGGGCGTATTCTACGAACTGTTCCTCTCCTTCTTTCAATGAAATCGAGTTCACTACTCCTTTTCCTTGGACACATTTCAATCCGGCCTCAATGATCTCCCATTTGGAACTATCAATCATCACAGGCACTCGTGCGATGTCAGGTTCGGCAGCGATCAAATTCAAGAAACGAACCATGGCTTCTTTACCATCAATCATTCCTTCATCCATGTTTATATCGATGATCTGCGCTCCTCCTTCGACCTGTTCGCGCGCTACGCTCAAGGCTTCATCAAACAGTTCTTCTTTGATCAAGCGTAAAAATTTACGTGATCCTGTTACATTCGTTCGCTCACCAACGTTCACGAAATTCGTTTCCGGTGTGACAATCAACGGCTCTAAGCCTGATAATTTTAACGTTGCTTTATTCTTCGACATCTACCAATTGCTTTCGAGGTGTATATGTTGAGGCTAAATCGGCGATTGCTTTGATGTGATCAGGAGTTGTTCCGCAACATCCCCCGATAATATTCACCAGCTCCTCATCCAAAAATTCCTTGATTTGTTCCGCCATGAGCTCAGGAGTTTCATCGTACTCTCCAAATTCGTTTGGCAATCCAGCGTTCGGGTGAGCACTCACACTAAATGGCGCTTTCTTGTTGAGCACCTGTAGGTATGGACGCATCATTGACGCTCCCAGCGCACAATTCAACCCTACACTTAATAGGTTCATGTGAGAGATTGAAATCAAAAACGCTTCTGTCGTTTGCCCAGTCAAGGTTCTTCCACTTTGGTCGGTAATAGTTCCAGAAACCATGATAGGAATATCTACTTCCCGATCGGTTAACACCTCATCAATCGCGAACAAGGCCGCTTTTGCGTTTAGGGTATCAAACACCGTTTCTACGAGTAACAAATCTACCCCTCCATCAATCAATGCGTTTGCTTGTTGTTTATAAGCTGTCACCAACTCATCAAAGGAAATCGCTCGGAATCCAGGGTCATTTACATCAGGAGAAATCGATGCCGTTCTATTCGTTGGACCCATTGACCCAGCCACGAATCGTGGTTTGTGCGGTTCACGCTCCGTGAACTCGTCCGCCACTTCACGTGCAATCTTCGCACTGTGATAATTGATATCATACACCGCTGATTCCAGCCCGTAATCCGCCTGCGCAATTGTAGTCCCGGAAAAGGTATTCGTTTCCGCGATATCCGCGCCTGCTTCAAAATACAGCGCATGAATTTCTTTAATAATTTCCGGTTGTGTCAATGATAACAAATCATTATTTCCCTTCAAAGAAGAAGGGTGATCTTCAAACCAGTTCGTACGGAAATGTTCTTCTTCCAGCTTATGACGCTGAATCATTGTTCCCATTGCTCCATCCAATACCAGAATTCGTTCCTGAAGTATTTCCTGTATGCGATTCATCTATATACTATTGTTGCGAAGAAAAGTGAGGAAACTCACACAACTTATCTTTTCCGTCGGTTGACGGATCGGAATTGGCACCTTTTTCAATTCAGAAGTATTGAAGAGGTTGCCAAGGTTTCGTAGGGCCTAATCCCTCCACCTTTCTTCATAAGTTATTCAAAAGAACTTCGACAAAGATAAGCGAATTATTTCGAGTATCAAGATTTATGAGAATGTAATCAAATCGGTTTGTGATTACCATTCAGCACCTTACTTGTATATGCATCTGGAACTGGAAGGTTTTATTCATGGTGGGCTTTTTGTTCCAGAAAACGCAAAGAACACAAAGGCGCAAAGGTGTTGTGTTTAGGTGGCGTCTTCAGTCCAGAAGCCAATATATCACCTGACCGGGATCATATATTAGTTGTATCAATGCTATTGTTAAGCCTATTAGGAATAGTACCAAATGCTTTTTCGAAACACTCTTATGATAAAGAGAAATTAGTAGACTAACAACCCAAAGTAATGAACCATAAAACGAAGCCAAAAAACCTATGATACTTCCGTAGTATAAGAATGTTAAACCTATGGATTTAGGATCATTCAAAGAAGGTTGAGGATAGTGTCCAAGATCAATAATGCAAGAAATAAGAAAGAGATAGAGCATCGCTAACCAAATAATAGGTAACAGTGAAGTACACTTGAAGAGGTATTCGTTAGTGGTTTGCATTCTTGCCATGATTGAGTCTTTTTCAATGAGAAACGCGCTATCACTCAATTTATTCGATGACATTTACTAATATCAGGTTATCCTTGAATGCTTTGTACGAAACGATTACGGAAATGGTATAAACTCTGCCTCTTGGCCCCTTAGCCGTCGTAAAACGCAAAGAACGCAAAGACGCAAAGCCTTTCTTGGGGTATTAAATTTCCAAATAAGTCGTATTTTGGTAGTATGAGAACTTTCCTACTCTTTTCCCTTCTTTCCTTGTCTTTGGGAGCAACGGCTCAACTACTTACAGATTCCAATTTACCGATTGTGGTTGTCACAACTGAAAATGGCGTGCCGGTTCCAGATGACCCGCGCATTGTTGCGCACATGGGCGTAATCGATAATGGGGCAGGCAACATCAACAATGTGAACGATCCATTTACGACATACGATGGACGTATCTCAATTGAAATTCGAGGATCTACCTCTCAACAATACCCGAAAAAAGGATACGGTTTAGAAACACAGGACAGCCTTGGTAACAATGCGAATGTGGCACTTCTTGGAATGGGGGTAGAAAATGATTGGATTTTGTACGGACCATACACGGATAAGACATTAATTCGTAACGTACTCACATTCGATCTGGCAAGAAAGATGGGAAACTATGCTTCGGATACTCGCTACTGCGAATTAATGCTCAATGGAGATTACCGCGGGATATATGTTATGATGGAACGCATCAAGCAAGACAACGACCGAGTTGATATTGAGGAGTTGCATGTTCCCAATCAATGGAATGATACCCTAACGGGTGGGTATATTGTTAAAGTGGATAAACTCACTGGAGATGTGCCGTATTCCTGGGATTCCAACTACGACAATGAAGTAGTTTTTCAATTTCACGATCCTGAATGGGATGAGATAAATTCCTTTCAGGCGAGCTACATGGAAGATTTCATTGGGGAATTTGAAGATGTGATCTACGGACCTGACTTCAACGACCCCGCTAATGGCTGGCCGAAGTACATTGATCATACTTCTTTCTTCGATTTTTTCATCTTGCAAGAATTGGGGCGCACAGTGGATGGATATCGATCGAGCTCTTTTATGTTCAAGAACAAAAACACCTTTAACTGGCAAGCAAAACTAAATGCGGGGCCCATGTGGGATTTTAATCTTTCCTTTGGAAACGCCGATTATTGCGACGCTGAAATCACCAGTGGATGGCAATATGAATTCGATCAAATCTGTAATTTTAGTACAGAAATTCCTTTTTGGTGGGAACGTCTGCTTGAAGACCCGGGATATGCAAATGGCTTGAGATGCCGCTGGGAAGAATTACGTCAAGGACCACTCAAGACATCAACCATTCATGCTTATATTGATTCCGTAGCGAATCATTTGGAAGAAGCCCGAATTCGTAACTTTCAACGATGGCCAATTATTGGCGTATATGTCAATTGGAATGCATTTGTCGGTCAGACCTATCAGCAAGATTTGAATTTTCTCAAAAACTTCATTTTCCAGCGTGCTTTGTGGTTAGACTACAACATGCCTGGAGACTGTTCCCTTTCAACGGAAACGATAGAACCAGACCCCGTATATCATCGTGTCTGGCCTAATCCTATTGGTGATCAATTCTCGATTGGTTTCTCGCTTTTTCAAGAAGGTGATGTCGTCATTGAAATCATCGATTTATCTGGCCGAATCATTCAACAGAATCAACTTGGGTTTAAGACGGGAGGTGCGCATGCCGTCAATATAGATTCATCCTCGTTAATAGCAGGAAATTACATCTATTCGATCAAGTGTGAAGGGAAAACCGTTTACACGGGCAAACTCATCAAGGAATAGCATGAAGCAACTCAAAAGCTTTCGGGATGCGTTTAATGGAATTGGAATATTGATTCGATCTGAACGGAATTTCCAAATTCATTTGGTAGCCTTCGTTGTCGCCATCGGAGCGGGGTTTTACTTTGAAATTAGCAAAGGTGAGTTCATTGTCATTTTGCTCGTCTCGGCGCTGGTTTTTGCTTTGGAGGGAGTTAACACGGCAATTGAAAAATTGTGCGATGAAGTAAGTGAAGAGCGAAAAGAATCCATTCGAAAGGTTAAAGATGTTGCAGCGGGTGCTGTTTTGATTGGTGCGATTTTTGCTGCAGTCATAGGAGTAATGATCTTTTATCCATACTTAACCCGATGACCTATTTCCCAATTACCACTACTGTTAAACAATTCATTTTTACGAGAGTACTATTCACCGCTATTATTCTCATTTGTTCAACGATATATTGTTCGAGTCAAGTCTCCGAATCCACTGATTCGCACCCTTCGAGTTTTGTACTCGGTGTTTCTCTTCATCA
>JBGCDF010000396.1:0-3401 GCA_045105095.1 Crocinitomicaceae bacterium
GTTGCTTTCACCATCAACAACCTGAGCAATACCAACGGTAAATTGCTGAGCAGCTTCATTTAGAAAGGAAACAGCACCTGGAATTCCATTTGTCGAATCACTGAGGTTTCCAGAACCCTGTTCAATTGTTATCAGATTTCCTAAATCGGTCGCTATCGTGTTACTAGCTGTGATATTTCCGTTCTCTATCACTTGACTCGTTGAATTGTACCCTTCGTATTTTTCCGTCCAATTTACAGTTGTATTCGTCAGTAATTTATTCTGGTCAAACGAAAACCAAACGGTTGGTTGTCCCCCGCCCGATGCTGCTACAGATTTGAACCCATAGAGCGAGTAGCCTTGTTGTTTAAGTGCGGCAACATCAGCCGCTGAAATTTTTATTGTTACGTCAAAAGAACTCATATTACTTAATTTTAGTGGTTATTATTCATTTGTTCTGATGAAATTGAACGATGTCAATAAGTGAATCGTCTAAGTGGTTATTTGTTTAGGATTTTCGATCCCATGAACGTCTTTTCATTGGTTTATCAGTTCAATCTCATTATCTCTTTCTCTCTTTGGCCAAAACAGAAGAAGTGTGAATGTGAGAACTATGTCTTTACATTCAGGTTCAAAGATCATTACTGCGGATAGGTCTTCATTACCCATTTTCCAGTAAAAAGATTAATTACCTGAAAACGGGTAGGTAAATTCTGATGACATAAACCCTTCTCGAATTATCATTCATGTATCGCTCCAAGTGCGCTATTAACCGCCTCGAAATGATCGCAGAGTGTCGTTCAAAAAAGTGGAATGGAATTTGTTAACTATTTGTTAAATTGTAAAACTCACGGTGAAAACAATGAACCGAAATACGTGTTCTCTTATGGACTAAAGAAATTTTAGCCAAAACAAAAGAATTGTTGTTTTGTTTCTTTAAGTTTGATAAGACTGTTTACTATTTGCACTTCTGCACATTTAGAAATGAAATGGTCGACACTCACTGAATTGCTTTGATTATGAAAGAAACCTTTTATCCATCCAGAACTTTTTTACGTTTCTCATCGATTCTCTTTTTTGTAGCCTTATTGGCTCCATCTGGAGTATTCGGTCAGAACCAATACACGGGAATTGTTAATGACAATAGTGTAAGTTCTTTTCTTGCATCTTGGAACCCTTCGACCATTGTCGATTCGAAGAGTAAATTCTCACTCAGCTTCCATGCAAACAATTCACGGATCAGCAACTTTAGTGCGAATCGCTACCTTATTTACGGCGAAGGGATAAAATACATCGAGCGCAACAACCCTGGTTATTTGAGAAGACATCGAAATATTGATGCTTTGAACCTGAAGTATGAATTCGATCATAAAAATGCGGGAGCTTATTCTCTTCGCGTGCGCTCAATTACCAACCTTGAAGGTCTTCCAATTCCGTGGTCACAGAATGCAGCCTTCGAGTACGAAGAAAACATTGTGGGAGCGAATGACATTACAGGCCTAAGTATGAATTCAGTTGATTTCACCGAACATGCATTCACCTACGCACGAACAGTTTTTGATCGAAACACCACCTTTTTGAAGGCTGGAGTTACCGTAAAAATCCTGAATGGGCTCGACGCATCTTATCTTAGAGCAAACGGCGGACAATACGACTTCATTGATTCGAACTCGCAACAAATAGACCTCACGAACCTTGACATGGACTATGCGACGAGTGAATTTGACAATCAATTGTTTTATGATCATAGAGGAGTTGGGTTCGACATTGGAGTTACTTACGAGTACCGTCCAGATTATGAAGAACAGTATTACGAAATGGATGGTGTAAAGCGTATCAAACGCTATGACATGAATAAGTACAAGTGGAAGGCCTCTGCATCGTTCACTGATCTTGGATTTATTCGATATCTCAGTGATTCCACATCGACTTACAACTTCACCAACCCTCAAGTCTTCGGAAATGCAGAGAGTTTAATTGACCTTTCGACCTTAAATGCCTTGTCATTTGTCGATTCACCTTTTGACTATGTAAATGATAACATTGCGAACCAAGGTACTCAAGTCTTCGCTGATGAACCCACAAAATTTAGAATGGCTCTTCCCGCTGCCTTCCATGGAAACTTCGATATGAATCTTCTTAGAAAATGGTTCTACGTAAGTTACAACATGTCGATTCCTCTTCACTTCAGAAGTGATATTCAGCAGATGAGAGGTTTCTTCATTCAAACCTTGACTCCTCGTATTGAGAAAAGCAACTGGTCAATCATGCTGCCTGTCTCCCACCAAGGGAATGGAACGGTGAGCATTGGGGCTGCTGGACGATTTAACTACAAAGGATTCATCATCTTCGCTGGAGGAAATAGCGCCGCATTCTTCTATGGACAAAAGGCCTCCCGCGTGAGAAACTTCTTCGCTGGAATTTCATACAGCGTACTCTACAAAATGCCGAAGGATTCAGATGGTGATAAAATTTCTGATCCGTACGATGAGTGTCCGTATGATCCAGGATTGCCAGAATTCAATGGATGTCCAGACACTGATGGTGATGGAATTATTGATAAAGAAGACCTTTGTATCTACGATAAAGGACCGAGAAACACCAGAGGTTGTCCAGATACCGACGGAGATGGTGTCATCGATATGAATGACATGTGTCCAAGAGAGCCAGGCTTAGGAATTCACTACGGATGTCCTGACCGCGATAAGGATGGTGTGATTGACGCTGCAGACAGATGTCCAGATGTTCCTGGAGTTGAGCTCAACAACGGATGTCCGATTGAAAACGAAGGATGTTGTTTAGACGCTGACGGTGACGGAATCTTGAACGAAAAAGATAAGTGTCCTGATGTACCTGGTTCATTCTACAATGAAGGATGTCCAATTGACTCAAGCAATATCAACGACATCAATCTTCAAAACGAAAAAGAACGAATTGATGCGAACAACACGAATCAGCAAACAGTTGACAATCCGACAATTGATCTACGAGATCAGTTGATTACTTCAAGGGATGAATTGGATTCTGTTCTTCAAGGTAAAAACGTCATCAAGAATTTGGCTCTCTACTTTGATGTAGACGAGGCCTCATTGTCGGATGCAGAGCGTTTGAAAATGAAAAACCTAATCTCTCGTTTGCCAAAGAATGAGAAATACGAATTCGTTCTGGTTGGAAACACAGATCGTGATGGTTCCTTAGATTACAACCTATTGTTATCACGACGAAGAGCAGAAACGGTGAAACGTAAACTGATCGACTTCTATAAGTTCGATGCAAATCAGATTTCTGTTTACTACTACGGTGAAACGAAATCCATTCATAGTGGAGATTACACCGAAGAGTTGAAACAAGCGGATCGTCGTGTTGATGTGAAATTGATCAAACTACCAAAAGGAGACAACTAGGAAATGGACAGAAATCGA
>JBGCDF010000397.1:0-3626 GCA_045105095.1 Crocinitomicaceae bacterium
TAATAACTGAAGAGTTGTATGTTAATGTCACATAGTACATTCCAGACTCCAAATCCGACAAGTCTTTGAGTTGACCAGTTTTCAAATGCCTTACGATTTGTCCAGATGTATTCCTGATTTGCCCATCAATACCATCAGGCACGCCTGAAAAAGAAATTACATCATGAAATGGATTGGGGTAAACTTCAAACGCTACTTCGTCGCCAATAGTTTCATCAAGATCTAAATATGTAGAGCAATTCGAAGGTACTAAGTCGTCCATCAGTGCTGTACTGCATGAGTTGCAAAAAACACTTTTGAAAAAACAAGAAGCTCTGTTTACTCTTTGTGCACTTCCAGTGAAGTCTGTCCATGCGCAGTGCTGACTCGTCGGAGTAGGGGCGTAGTAATTCGTGTCAATGGACAGCTCTGTACAAATTCCTTCGTTCGATAACCATTGATGCATGGCATTCGAACCAAAACTGTTGTTAAAAGTATCAATGGCTACGATATGATCGTATTCTTTATGAAAAGCCACGGTTGGAACCATTTCTTCAACAGTCACATTTGGACTATATATGCTGCCACAATTGTTGTAAAGCCCTTTCAAATCATAGGTGCTTGTGAGATTGTTTCCAGAAGTATTGATATCACCAAGTGTCGTGCTAACGATAGGTGCAACGGCATCCCATTCAGACTGATCCGTATAAATTAATCCATGCGAAATCAGCGAGCCTGCACTATAGCCTCCAATAAATAACCATGAAGTATCAATACGATAAGTTGATGCATTATCGACAATCCATCTCATTGCCGCACGGGCATCTTGTTCTGCACGGTACTGTCTGTTGAGTAATTCTAAACCTACGTCGTTGGTGTTACCTAGTCGGTACTCAATTGTTGCCGCAACATACCCTTTCTGGGCCCACTGAAGGCAATCGAAGTGCATATCTTCTTTCTGTCCAGTGATAAATCCACCACCATGTATCACCAGAACAAACGGACGATTCGTTGCCGTGTCAACAGCATTATCAGGAAAGAATACATCGATATTTAATTCCTGCATGTCGGAACTTGCGTTAAGTGCACTGGCATAAAGTGCATTTGACGTTGAGTCAATTTCGGATATGGAAAAAACGTTGATTTCAGTATAGCGGTCGTTGTTTGTGCAATGCTGAGCCTGACTTTTGAATAGCATACAAGCACAGAAAATAAAAGTTAAGGTTGTTTTCATACTCGTTAGACACAATATCGTTCTAAAGGTTTAATTCGATACCAGAATTTTTTCATTAGTTGATTTTCTGATCTGGATTTTAAAGCTGTCTAAGTTCATTTGCCGATTACTGTAAGGGTAAATTTAACCATATGATGCACGACTATGGGAATATCGAATTGTCTTTCTACGATTAATGAGATTTTATCTCTTATCTTGTTCACGTGTACACCAACCTGATAACCGAACGATTAACACTTAGGCGAATTAGTCTAGCTGATGCTGAATTCATGCTTAATTTGGTGAATTCACAAGGTTGGTTGGAATTTATCGGAGATAGAAATATTTCGAATCAGCAGGAAGCGGAACAATACATTCAGAAGATCCTCAGCACGGATGATTTTTACTACAGTGTTTTCGAATTGAAGGAAACTTCAAAACCTATTGGGATTATTACTTTTCTGAAAAGGGAAGATGAAGTTTTTCCCGATATCGGGTTTGCCCTTCTACCTCAATTCGGAAGTAAAGGATATACATTTGAAGCGTGTAAAACCTATCTCGAGAAAATAGAACAAGTACATGCGTATGAAAACATCATCGCAGTGACGAAACCTGACAATGTGAAGTCGATTAACCTGCTGAAAAAACTGGGATTGCAGTATTCAAATGATAAAGAAAAGGGAGAAGAAACCTTATCCTATTTTAGCTTAAAGTAGTGGAATGAAGAACTACAACGTACACTTCGGTTATGTACTTTTTCGTATAATTAGGGAACATGAATAACGCCCAACCTAGTCAATCACGCTGGAAATTAATACTTGTGATAACCATTATTTGCTTGGTCTATCTTGGGTATACGGGAATTGAGAGTTATTCCAAAACACCTAAATGGATTGGTCTTCTTTGCTTGGCACTTGTGTTATTTCTAATGCTGCGAAAGCAAGGGGTAAAGTGGTCATGGGGATTGAGTATTTGGTCCGTGTTTATCCTTCAATACATTATTCAAAGCGCCGCCTCATATAACGGCTTCGATGCACTCGCAAATTCACTTCCTCTTCTTATCGGGCCGTTCTTGGTGTTAGCGTTATTTCGAAAACAGGACAGCGTATCACAACTCACGGATTTAGGTATTCTAGTTGCATTTATCTCCTTTCCATTGATCGCTTACGGGCTCATTGAACTCTCTGATTTGGCCGAAGCATCAAACTACACGCGAACAAGTTCGTACCAAGTTCGATTTAGTTTCGGTCATAAAAATCAGCTGTCTCAATTTTTTACCTTGCTTGTTCCATTATATGCACTTGGAGTTGTTTCAGTAGCAGAAAAATGGAAGAAGGGGCTCTTTGTATTTTCGATTTTCATGATCTTCGTTTTCGTAACACTTTTGATGAATCGAACGAGCCTCATTTTGCTCTACGGTGTTTATCCCTTCGTTCTTATCATTTATTTAATTCATAAATACCTTTCCACTTCCCTAAAGAAAGTCGCTTATGGGGTAGTCGGTGGAGTCGTATTAATCGGTTTTATTCTGATTGTGACAATTCCGGATAGCATTCCTTTCGTTGCTGACTGGCTTCATTCGGAAAGTGGTCAGGAACGTTTAATGATCTGGCAAAATTCGCTTGAACTGGCCAAAGAAGCCCCGATTTTTGGTCACGGATCGGGAGATTGGAAAATCGAAATTCTAAGAACTTCTTTGGAGCGATTAGGTTCTGAAAACCAAGTATTCTTTCAACGTGCTCACAACGAGTTCATTCATACGCTTGTAGAGAATGGTATAATCGGTGTTTTAATACTGATCGCGTTCTATGTGTATTCTATCTTCAGTATTATTCGTTCGTCCATCAGTTTTCAGATGAAGCTTTTTTCGTTGACGGGAGTCCTTAGTTTTCTGATTATTTCAAACCTCTCATTTCCTTTGGAAAGAGTAGAACTGGTTTTCTTGTTGTTTCTTTTCTTACTTCCAAGCTTCAAATCAGTCGAACAAAGAAAGTCTCTCATCAATTATTCCCTCCTTGGGATGACGATCATGTGTTTATTTTTTGCTGTGTCTTGGATTCGACAGGAACGCAATTTCTTTTTGTTTAAATCAGAAGATGAAATTGATTTGACCGAAAATATTAGTTCATTCACGCTGGACGGAACTTCCACTCCTGTCTCGTTTTACGAAGGGAACTATTATTTCTCTCGCCAGAAATACCAACAGGCAAAAACTTCGTTTGAAGAAGCCCTCGAACGCAACCCTTACCATGTTCATGTGTTGAACAACCTTGCCTCTACTCAGAGCCTAACAGGACAAATCGAAGAGGCAAAGGCGAATTATGAGCGGTTATTTTCCATTGACTCCACCTTTACAGAGGGCTTGATAAACGCTGCATCTGTGTGCTTCAATTCGGGCGATTCAGAACAGGCTCTCGAATATCTACTACGAATT
>JBGCDF010000398.1:0-4058 GCA_045105095.1 Crocinitomicaceae bacterium
CTCCGACTCCAGTGACCAATTTGTTACAAAACGTTTTGGGCTATTCAACAGGAGTAGAAGAAAATGATGTGGCGTTCCAGTCAGCGTTCCCATACGTCGCTGAACCATGGAGAGGTAAAGAATAATCAAAAACAAATCACATGAAAAAAATAGTTTTATATACAATGGCTCTTCTGCTGGGTTCGAGTGCATTCGCATCGAGTCACCGCGAAGCCCCATTGATCGCCGATGACCCATTGGCCGATAATACAGATTTGTACGCGTTCAGAAGTCCTGATAATCCGAATACCGTGACGATCATTGCAAGTTACATTCCTTTGCAGATTCCTCACGCAGGACCGAACTACTATACGTTCGGGGACGATGTTCGCTACGAAATTCACATCGACAACGATGCGACAACTGCGGGAGACGATATCACATATCGCTTCACGTTCTCAAACACGAATGAAGATCCAACAACGTTCTTTAATATTCGCTTAGGTCAGCAAAATTTGAAAACGACCTATATGTTAGAGAAAAGTACAGATGGAGGTGCCACATGGACAACTATCGTAACAAACGGAACGGTTCCACCACCGAACATTGGAGATCGTTCGATCACAGGTTCAGCTGGATTGGGCGCGACTTCTTACGAAGACTTGTTCACCAGTGCAATTACCATGGCGACAACCGGAGAATCCGTGTTCTGTGGCCCAACTGACGATCCGTTTTTTGTTGATCTTGGAGGAATCTTTGATCTCGGAGATGCTCCAAGACAAAACGGAATGCCGAGAGACGATCTAAAATGTCTCAATGTACATTCTATCTGTTTACAAATTCCAATTGAAGATTTGCAAAAGAACGGGCAACCTGTTTCGATGGCATCTGACATTTTGGATGGAGATTACGTAATTGGAGTTTGGGCATCAGCAAGCCGTCAGGTTACGCGCACGTTGAATCCAAACGGTGGTGGATATACGGAATCTGGACCGTGGGTACAGGTATCTCGTTTAGGGATGCCGCTTACGAACGAAGCTGTTATTCCAATTGGAATGAAGGATTACTGGAATTCCATTACACCTTACGATGAGTTGGCTGAAACGCTTTTAGATGAGTATTTCTACAACCCAGAATTAGGTCTTTACATGGATGATGCCCTATTCGGACCAGCAGTACCAGCCTTTTCGCCTTTGCGTATTCAACGTAACTCGTTGGCACAGGTATTTGGAGGATTTGATTTTGGAAATGGAAACGATGGATTGTGGCCACTGAAAGGGTCACCAGCAGTTGCTGGAACAGCGCTTGACGATGCCATTTTCGGAACCTTGTTACTTCCAGCTGCTGCGAAACCGCGTTCTGTTGATTTATGGCCGATCTTCCATACGGGAGTACCCAACTTGGAGCCATATCAATTGGCAACAGGAAAAACTGGGAACAATCCATTGACAACCGGAAAGCCATTCATCAACAATTTCCTTCCAAATGGTGGAGATATGTTGCGCTTAAATATGGCCGTTCCACCTACAGATAGAACAAGTGCGGATTTCAGTTCAAGTGGATTGATTCAAGCAGCAGTACTCGGATTGACAGATCCAACGTACACTGCAAACGGAACAATGTTGGAGTTAATTCCAAACATGGATGGATTCCCTAATGGAAGACGCTTGGAGGATGATGTGACTCGGATTGAATTACAAGCCGTTGGTGGTGCTGTACTAGCAGCCGTAGGTTTGTGGTACGATGATTTCGATACCTTGTCTTCTCCTGTAACTCCAAACTTGCTAAGTGTTCTTGGCTACTCTACAGGAGTTGAGGAAAACGACACTACGTTCCGCACCTCTTTCCCTTATGTTCAGTTACCATGGAAAGGAAATGGAAACTGTCTAGGAAGAGAGATTTCGTATACTCAACCACCAATTCTTCCACCTTCTACAGTGGGATTGATTGAGTACAATACGACGGATTACATTTCTGCATGGGCATATCCAAACCCTGTGGGAGAAAGCACGACCATTACTTACGTACTGGATCAAGCTTCGAACGTAGACATTCAATTGATGTCTCTTTCGGGTAAAGTACTGAGCGTAGTTCAGAAAAATTCCAAAGAAATAGAAGGAGAAAATTCTGTAGAAGTCGATACTTCAAGACTTCCATCAGGCGTGTTCTTCGCCAAAATATCCATTACAAATTCAAAAGGTAAATCAGTTAAACTGATCAAACTAGTGAAGTAAAACAACAACTGGCGAGGCTTCTTGTCTCGCCAGTTTTCAAACATCAAAAAGGCCAACATCATGAAAACGTTCAACACATTAATGACCATCTTAACTATCGGGATGTTCTCTTTACAAAGCTGTTCCAGCAATCAGATAGCAAATACTAACGTAGAAATTCAACAGGACAAGAATACGTTTCAAATAGAAGGACTTTTGTCCAGATCAGAAAATCTTTCTCAAGACGAATTTCTTAAAATCGAACAGAAATTTAATCGATTGAAGGGCGAGTACGAAGCGGACAAAACCAATATGGAAAGTCTGATCAAAATAGCAGAAATATACATTTATGAAGCCCGTGTTTCTGGAGAACATCCACACTATTATCAAGCAGCTTTGCAAACGCTTGATGAAATACTTCGCAACAAGGACGTCATCAACAAGGATCAGGAATTCACGGCATTATTCTATAAGTCAACGGTTCAATTATCTCAACACCATTTTAACCGAGCTCTGGAAACAGGAAACCAAGCCTTAGCCATTAACGACTTAAACTCTGGAATTTACGGGGTTCTTGTTGATGCAAACGTCGAATTAGGAAACTACAACGAAGCAATTGCTCTGTGTGATCGCATGGTTGAAATTCGACCTGACCTCCGCTCCTACTCACGTCAATCATACATTCGGGAAATTCACGGTGACCTGATGGGAAGCAAAGTGGCGATGATCAACGCCATCAATGCCGGAGCTCCTTATTCTGAATACAAATGTTGGTCCTTGTGCACTTTAGGCGACATCTATGAAAGTGAAGGGAAATTAGACAGCGCCAGTGTCTGTTATCAGTATGCAATGCAAGAGCGCGAAAACTATCCATTTGGAATTGCTGGTATGGCGAGTATCATGCACAAAAAAGGAGAAACTGAAAAAGCCATAGAATTATACAAACAAGCCCTAGAAGTATTGCCTGAAATTGGCTTCAACATTGAGCTTGCTGGTATTTACAAGTCTAAGCAAGAGCATAAAACAGTTTCAACAATGATTGCTGAAATTAACACCATGTTCGAAGAAGACATTGCTTCAGGGCACAACATGGCCTTAGAATTCGCCGAATTTGAATGTGAATTCAACAATGACTATAAAACGGCACTCCGCTACGTGAAGGAAGAAGCGAAAAAACGTCCGAAGAACATCGACGTAAACAAAACGCTTGCTGCTATCTATTTCAAACTTGGAAACAAGCAAGAAGCATTAAAACATATCCTGATTGCACGTAAAACAGGTCGAAAAGACGCTGATTTGGCATGTATTGAAGGAGTTATTCGTAACGACCAGAAAATGGTCAAAGCGTCTTTTGTTCAAAATCCATTTCAATCGCACCTCTTAACTGAGGAAGGTAAATCAATGATCTAACAACGAATAAAACCACGGTTTAATGAAGAAGTTAATAGCAATAGCAGTCGTTTCAATGTGGACATTGAATGCATACTCCCAACAACAAGTAGGAATTATCACAAACAGTCTGGGGTCGCCTATCGATCAGGTAATGCTGAAAAACTCAAGAGGATCAAATCATACCCATACGAGTAGTAATGGACACTTCTATTTAGATATAAATAAGGGAGATACATTATTCTTGAGTAGACAAGGATATGCCCCACTCGACTATATTCACTCGGGACAGAATGACACCTTGAGGATAACTCTTCAGGAAAACTTTCAAAATTTACGTGAAGTCCAAATATCAGGAAAGCGCTCCGTGAACGAGCAACTGGCCAATTTACAATTGAGCGCAACTCCCGTTAGGAACTCACAAGAGGCGTTAACGTTGGTGCCAGGCCTTTTTGTTGCCCAACATGCCGGCGGGGG
>JBGCDF010000399.1:0-5760 GCA_045105095.1 Crocinitomicaceae bacterium
GTAGGTATAGTTTCCTTCATCAAATGGTGCAGAAATCCGCTCATAATTCACGTTTTTTTCGAGACGTTTCTTTAGTTCCTCACGATACGGAATCTGATCTAAGTAGTCAAAAGTGACTTCATTTTGCGCTTTCACCCAAGCTCCCGTTTCCTCACTCATATCGTCCTCCAACCATCTGTATGGGTCGATTACTTCATTACCAAAATAAGTATCAGTAACATTCTTTTTAGCAGTTTCAGCGTATTTCACATCAATTGGTGTTGCTTTAATAATTTCTTTTTCTTCTGGAGATGATTCACAGCTCGTGATGAGCAGAAGTGTAACTATTGGAAAGATGATTTTTTTCATGACGATTTCATAAGTATGCACTTAAAAATAGAATAAGAAAAGGCCGTACTCCTTGGAAATATGATAAGCGGTTAAAACCACTACCCTTTATAGTCCAGAAAACGACGTGACTCTCGATTAAGGAGCGCTTCAAACTTGGGAGGAACAGGTATGGAAATCGTAATCGACTCTGACGAGTGAGGATGCTCAAACGCTAAAGAAGTGGCAGAAAGGAACAAACCTTTGTGCTTCATGACATTTCCTTCTTCACCATATAGTTGATCCCCTACCATTGGATGTGAGATTTCCTTGCAGTGTTTTCTAAGTTGGTGGGTTCGACCTGTTGTGGGTTCGAGCAATACGAGTGACAGGTATTCATTTCTCAAGGAAGGAACAGTTTTAATTACCGTCAATTTTGACTCCGCTGTTTTACCGTCCACATCTGAAGAGATTAATTGATTCTCAGGCTTTCCCTGCACAATTGCATGGTATTGCTTTTTGATCTTTCTGCTTGAAAATAAATCGCCAAATTTACGGTGGGCTTCAAGTGTTTTTGCAACGATTACCAGGCCACTTGTTGCGCTGTCCAATCGATGAACGGGCTTTCCCCACTTCAAGGTATCTTCGTATGTAGATGACCTCAATTGATCCACTAATGCATTCTCTAAGGTTCTAAATTGATTGCCATTGATGACTAAACCAGATGGCTTAACAACTACCGCAAACGTGTCTTCTTCATGAACAATTTGAATTTCCAGAGGAAAAGGCTTTGGACGTTTGAGTTGAGGTTCGATCAATTGAATCAGATCGTTCTGCTGTACCCAATTCCCTGTCTGTCCTTCTGTTGAATTGTGAAGAATTTCGCGGCGTTTCATCGCTTTCTTAACGGCATTTTTGGTTGGAAGCTGCGGAAATAGACCGATGCAATAGTCCACCAAGCGAACGTTGGATAATTCTTCTGCAACGGTATGTTCTTTTAGGACGATCAACTTACTTCTTTCAACCGCCAAGGACGCGGAGGCGCAAAGGTATTATTGTAAAATTTAGTTTGAACAAAAAAAGGCTGACCTCCCAATAGTTATCGGGATGAGCCAGCCTCTTTACGATAGTTCTTATTTCGATTAAAGCAACTTGAATGTCACACGACGATCTTTCGCCTGTTTTGTCTCATCGTCATCGGTTTCTGAATATTCTTCTGTATTCGGTGAGTCATCACGCTTACGAGAAGGAATCATTCGACCTTCGTCAATTCCTTTCTCAATGAGGTACTTCATCACAGAACCGATACGTTGGTTATCCATGTCAGCGTAGATGTCGTTTTCTTCCGCTACTTCGTTCTCCGTCTTGTTGCAGTATCCTTTGATTTGAATCTTTGCACTTGAATTTGCCTTCATGTAATCAGCTAAGATATCCAATGAACGCTGCCCTTCAGTAGTGATCGATTGCTTCCCGAAAGCGAAGTATACCTGCTGCATTTCAACACGCTCTTTTGGAGTTGTTTCTTCTGTCTCAGGAAATACTTTCTGGTAGATCAACGTCGAGTACGCAACACCTTCTTCTCCTGATACACAATCACATTTCTCTCCTTTGTCCTGATCTAACAGACGAACAGAAATATCATCCATGTAGTAGTACGCTGCAACGATTTGCTGAACTTTAATACCTTGTGTTCCGTTGTCTTTTTTCATTCTTTCGTAACGCGTATCTTCATTCGAGCTGAAGTTTCCTAGGGCGATGTATTTCTCACCACCTTTTGCAACATATACTCCACATACTTCTGTCCAATCAAATCGAGCAGACATTGTTTCGTAATCGTTTTCGCGATGCACAACACTTGGTTCCAAAATCATCGAAACTTTTGCGTCTGTTCCCAAAGCTTTTTTCGAGAAGTGAATCCCTACGTTGTTCGATGCGTACTTTGAAGCCTCCGCGAGAGAAACATACATTTTCACACAGTACGTCATTCCCTTTTTCATGGGAGATTCCAACTTCGTCATCATGTACGAACGAGGTTCTTTATTGTTGTATGAGTATCCAGTAAGTCCAGCGTAGTTCCTTCCCTCCTTTGCAGTCTCACGACCATAGATATTGTCTGGAACAGAGATCTCTTCTATTTTCGTATCTACGAACAAATCGGCACGTACTCCTGTTGGAGACACCCAACCTGTTGCGCTTTCAATTTTCCCCAAACGCTTTGGTTTCTTTCCAACTGATTCAAAACTTCCGTTAGGAACCAAGTTTTCGCCCTCTTGGGCATTCGTTAAAGGCGCGCAAAGCATAAAGCCCATTGCTGAAAATAATGTAATCGCCTTTTTAGTACTGAATTTCATAATTCTTTACAGTTTTAATAAATGTTTTCACCTTCTCTGGATCGACATCCGGATAAACTCCGTGCCCTAAATTAACAATATGTCTTTTACTTTTAAAAGAATCCAACATATTTGTTGTCAGCATTTCCACCTCTTTGTGAGAGGAATACAGCGCACATGGATCTAAATTACCTTGCAATGTTCGCGTATCCCCAACGGCGTTTCGAATGTCATCGATTTTCATGTTCCAATCGACTCCGATGGTGTTGCAATCCATTTTGGCTAAATCTGCCACAGAATTGTACGCACCTTTCGCAAAAAGGGTTACCGGAACTTCGTTTATTGCTTCGGCAATTTTGTTTAAATATTTCAATCCGAATTCAGCATACTGAGCATCGCCCAAAATCCCTGCCCATGAATCAAAAACTTGAACCATGTGAGCTCCGGCTTTGATTTGTGCTTTCAGATACTGAATTGTCACTTCCGTTATACGATTAAGCAACTCGTGTGCCAAAGTCGGATTTGTATATAGAATCTTGCGTGATTTAGAGAAGGTTTTAGAGCCCTGTCCTTCCGTCATATAACAGAAAATCGTCCAAGGTGCACCAGCAAAACCAATCAATGGAACGCGACCTGCTAATTCCTTGTTTGTAAGCTTGATTGCTTCTAAAACATATCCTAATCGATCCTCAACATCGAAATTGGTTTCGGCAAATTTCAGATCTTCTTCCGTAGAAATCGTCTGATTGAACCAGGGTCCTTTCTTTTCGATCAATTCATATGTCAAGCCCATTGCCTCTGGCACTACCAAAATGTCCGAGAAGATAATCGCTGCATCTACTCCAAGCAGGTCAACTGGTTGTACAGTTACTTCAGCCGCTCGCTCTGGAGTCTCTACCAATTCTTTGAACCCTGATAGCTCAGCTCTTACAGCGCGGTATTCAGGTAAGATTCTTCCAGCCTGACGCATCAGCCAAACGGGGTATCGCTCGATGGATTCGCCTCTGGCCGCTCTTAAAATTAAGTCGTTGTCAAATTTCATTGGGGCAAAGATAGGGAAAGTTCGATTATCAGATTGCTCGATTATCAGATTTTCCGATGACGAATTTTGGATTATTGGATTGTTGGATTCA
Source organism: Crocinitomicaceae bacterium (assembly GCA_045105095.1). Taxonomy (GTDB): domain Bacteria; phylum Bacteroidota; class Bacteroidia; order Flavobacteriales_D; family Crocinitomicaceae; genus UBA4466. Next base: position 3,770 of record JBGCDF010000399.1, read on the forward strand.
CTGGATTTTTGGATTGTTGGATTGTTGGATTGTTCAGTTCGACAGGCTCACTGCAAGGGATTAGCTTCGCTGCTGCTTTTCGGCGGTGTTGGGTTGTTGGATTCACTGGGTTGTTGGATTATTGGATTGTTGGGTTGTTCAGTTCATTTCGGCAAACTCAATGCAACGCGACAGGCTCACTGCAAGGGATTAGCTTCGTTGTTGGTGAACTTCCCGTCACTGACGTTCGGTCTTCAGAAGCTGTCGCTTCTTCTTGGCGGTGTTGGATACTTTGAGTTCGGGGCTCGAGAGCCTCACCCCTCTGATATACCTTCGAAAAACAAACTAGAGGGGTGAGGCTCTCGAACCCCGTAGTTATGATCACCATTTTATTGGATCTTGTCCGATGGATTTCAGGTATTCGTTTGCTTGTGAAAAAGGTTTACTGTCAAAAAAGCCTCTGTAGGATGATAGGGGTGATGGGTGTGGGGAGGTGATAACCTTGTTCTTTGAAGCGTTCACTACTCTTCCCTTATCTTGTGCTTTGCTTCCCCATAGTACGTATACGATTCCGTCTCTTTTGTCCGCCAATTTTTCAATTACCGCATCGGTGAATCGCTCCCAACCTTTCTTTGCATGGCTATTTGGCTGACCTTCTCGAACGGTGAGTACAGAATTCAACATGAATACTCCTTGCTCTGCCCAATGTCTTAAATCTCCATTTTCTCTTGGCGCAATCCCTAAATCCGTTTGGAGTTCTTTGTAAATGTTGTTCAAACTTTTCGGTAAAGGTCGAACATCAGGTTCCACTGAAAAGCATAATCCGTGAGCATGACCTCGAGTCGGATAAGGATCCTGACCTAAGATAACCACTTTCACCTGATCGAATGGACAGGCTTCAAAAGCTTTAAAAATTTCGTTCCCCTTTGGAAAGATGCCATTTGGATGGGCAACATACTCGGACTTCACAAACTGCGTGAGTGCCTGGAAGTAGTCTTTCGTACACTCATCCGTCAACTCTTTTTTCCAGGAAGCTTCGATTTTCACATTCATACATCTAAAGTACAATTGATTTTCAATTATAGACGTATCTTTGAAGTATGAAATACTTTTGGATTTTAAGCTTAATTCTATTCGCTGGGTGCACAGAAACCGAACAAACTGAAGAACTCGACACTTTCAATCCTGATACGGAAAATGTTGATCCTTTCGAGGGGTTATCCGAGGTTGAAGCAATTGAACTGCACATCCGTCAGCAACTTTCTATCAGTGTTGATGAGCCCATTGATTATACTATCTATGAGGAAAACTGCGATGGTGATGATAGTCTCGACGCTGTGATCGCTGTCAATCTATTAGACCGAGCTGTTAAGGAAGCGATCCAATCTGGAAAAACCGCTAAATCTGCTGCTATAGGATATATGGGAAATTACAACTACTTCATTTATCGCGATGGATTTACGGGAGATCTCAGTCCAGCTGTGGTAGTCCCTTCAAGTCCAAAAGCGCGATTAAAAGTCAGTTTTGAGAACGTTCTATCCGAAAATCAAAAAGACATTCTCATAGATTATCGCATATTGAATGCGGCCTACCGAAACTATTTCACGATTTCAAATGGGAACTTAGCTCAAGTTAATCAGTTAAAATTGTTCGATGCCGTGGGAACTGCAGAAGCCGTTGCTTTCACGGTGCAATATGAGGATGGAATGATCTCAAATGCAAAGGATATTGTCTCTTACAAAGGTAGTTTCGATAATCCTACTTTTAAGACTCCTGACGAGGTGTATTCTTTTGAGCCGGATGTTATGAAAACTGGAGAAGTTCAGGAACGGTGGTTCTTTAATCCTGAGGATACGAAGTATTATTTGAAGAAGTAGTTGGGGTGATTGTTTGATTGTTCGATTGTTCGATTACTGGATTGTTCAGTTCGACAGGCTCAGTGCAAGGGATAGTTGGATTGTTGAATGGTAAATTAAGGTTGATGAATAAAAAAAAGATTATAGGTATTGTAT
>JBGCDF010000400.1:0-5625 GCA_045105095.1 Crocinitomicaceae bacterium
GGTAGTGAATAAAGATGGTGAAATATTAGAGATTCCTTTTTCTAGAGTTCAGGGAAGCATGCTATCATTTGAGAATCCTGGTGAATCTAAATTGAAAAAAATTATATTCTTAGGAGACGGAGAGTTTAGAGAGGAAGTTAAAGCTAAGAAGTTTAAGTTGTGAGGTTTTGTGTGGGGAATTCTATTTCGTGATTCTTCATGAGAGTAGAAGTTATATGCGGTGAACTGCACGGAAGTTTCAATTAACGCCGTGTGGCTATTTAACATAATATTAATTATAGGGCAATTGTTGATTTCCCGAAATTAAGCCGATCCACCTGAGATATTGTGTTAGATGCCGTTTTCAGGCTATTTAGAACTGCTAGGAATGTACTCATGATTACAATCGCTCTGACAATCTTGTATACTCTATGGTTCAGCAACCTGAAAATTCTAAGCGATTTATTTCGCAGTTGTCTGAACTGGTCTCCGTCAACAAGCTTATATAAGAATTACATTTCTGTCTTCAACTTTATCGTTACACTGCTTTATTCGGAATTTCATCAATTTGATAAATCTCATATTCTGCACCGTCACCAATAGCTGTACCCAATAAAAATGCTTGTAGATTGATCATCAATTATATTTCATTCAATTCAACGAATTCACGAAATTTCGAACAGACTCATTCGAGCCACCGTAGCTTACAATTTTCAACTTGAGCGGCACACGCTTAAATATATCAATCGCACGTTTCATCGATTCAAAAATCCACGTTCGATCATTTCCAAATGCTCCGCCTCCAACGAGCGTCAAATACACAGTTGGATTCCCCGTTTTTTCATAGTTCAGCAGCGCCGCATACAGCGTTGCTTCGTAGGTTCCTTCTAAAATCAATCGAGCAAAATCTTCCCAATCTTCTTGTGGAAATTTTGAATAAGCTACAGGAAGAGCAGAACAATACACCTGCGACACGAGATTTTCTGAGTTATTCAATGTCACCTGAGTATCCCACTGAATCCCAACCTTGAGTTTACTTTTGATCGTGTCGTACTCTTCGTCAGAACTCAATTGGATCTTTTGAGCAACTCGCTGCAGTCCTTCTAGCGTAGGAAGTGCGTAGCCATTTTGCATATCCCACAAGTTGAGTTCAGAGTTTCTCAATTCTCGTCCTATGTCCGCTAAACAGTCTACCTGATTGTCTCTCGTTTGACCGATTCTCCCATTTACTTCAACGAAATAGTTGCGGTATATCGTTCCTGCGCCACATGCAATGGCACAGGCAGGACCTTGCGTCAAGTCGTATTCGTACATTCCAACTCCCTGCTCTGGAGAAATATGCGGACCGACCATCTCCAATAAATTGAATTGTGAAGCCGCTTGAAAGATCGCACCATTATTTTCTGTGGATTGATGCATGGCTTGGACATTTCCGACCACTTCTTCTACTTGAATTCTGTCTTTGTAGCTTTCAAGCGAGGCTCTTTTTCTAAGATCCTCCAGACTCGGAATTTCGAGCGTTCCAACTACGAACTCCTTGCCGTTCACTTTTGATCGCAAGCGGGTACCGTTCAATTCAATCTTCGAACGCACATTTTCCATCGTTCCTTCTTCAAATCCTACTAAACGCTCGAACCACATATTTTCATCGATTAAATTACTATCCTACGATTAGACTACCTTAAACTGGGTCACAAAATCATCCTCAATATCACGATAACTGTTTGTGCAATAAATGTGATCGATGCTTTCTTTGAGTTCGTCGAATCCGTAGTTGAATTGTCCATGACTCACGTACAAAAACACCTTCTCCGCTCCCTGTTCTTTCAACGCCTCAGCCAGATTTTTGAATGTTCTTCCTCCATCAGCGAGATCGTCAACGATGAGACATTCTTTGCCTGCAACATCCCCTTGAATGCTGATGACGGGCTCTCCATCAATTCTCACTTTGTTGGATGGAACTAAATCTGCGTTTAACTTTTCAGCAATGGAGTGCGTCGTTTTGTAGGCGCCAGCATCCGGACTGACGAGAACTGGGCTTCCTATCTCGTTATACGCCTTCTCAACGTATGGATAATTGGAGATCTCTTCAGAATTGTCAATCAATGCCAAACTAATGGAACTGTGAGGATGAAGAATGCGTACCTTATCGAAATTCATGCTGTTGATGAATTTCGCGATCACTTTCAGGTCAAATGATTCCTTTTTATTGAACCTACGATCTGAACGCTGCCCAATCAAACAATAGATCGTTAACGTTGACACAGCCGTTTTATTCATGGAGTTTGCTGCATCCCACGCCTCCTTGATGGATGCAGCTGTAAACAAATCTTCGTAGCTATTTCCACGAATTTTGACATCCAAATCTGTATTATCAATCATCTTCGCAGCTACCTGCCCGTCGTGAAATCTTTTTACTTCGTAACTCATCATTTCTAGCATTAAAGATTCACATTTATATGATCGCGAATGGTCTGTAAATTGGTTTGATTCAGCAATTCACCATCTTGATAAATCACATGCAGTTCTCCTTTCCCCTCTTCTTCTATGGTGACTTGATCGACGAGAACATACTCCCCACCAACTAAATCAACGCGTACCAATCCTTTGGCAGATTTCTTTACCCCATCATCCGTAATCGGATCCTTGAAAATTTCTCTTCTTTGACCATCAACGACTACGGATGTTGCTTTCATGGCAAAACCGAAGGTATCACGCGTATTGAATTGATAGGTAAATGATCCAATTCCGAGCACAACGTTGGTAGTAGCAAATCCTTTTTCACTCAAACGCTGACAAATGCTTTCAGCTCTTTCCGTCGTGATGCTGTCTCCGTAGATCGCGCCAATATGCTCATCCAGTACTTTGAATCCTTGGTCGTTTACTGTCCCTCCAAAAATACCCCAAAGTAACTCCACCACTCCTTTCGCTTGTGCAGTGCTTCCATCCAAACTTCTGCTTTCTCCACAGATGATATCCACTGGATCTCCACTATCAGGACGAATGACCAATTTCCCTTCTCTGGCCAGTACTTCTTCCTTCAATTGAGGAAGATATTCTGTTAACACTTTCCATAAATCCCAGGTGTCACTTACCACAGATAGGATTCCGCTAGGATATGTTTTCATTAGTTCACGAAACGTTCCAATTTCATCATCCTTCGTTCCTGCGCACATTACAGAGTGCTCCGTTGCGTTTACCGATCCTACTACGAAACCTTCGGCATGGTAGTACTTTCGCATCCCGCTGATGACAGGAAGTGTATCAGATCCCATAAAAACCGCCGCGTGTCCCATTCCAGAAGACTGTGCACTTTGGAGTCCTCCCATTCCTCGCATAGAGAAGTCGTGGCCTTGAAACTCAATAAAACTAAGGTTGTCCTGATCGGTTTTTTCTGCCCAGTTCTTGAAGATTCGTTTGTAATTCAGCGCTATTGTCGCAGAGGTCATGGGTTGCCAGAGCATGGTAGATAAAATCGTTTCAAGGAAATTCGTCACCCAGTAGAATTCCTTCTCAGTGTTGACCACTGTAACCATAGGAACTCGGATGGGCACTTCTACTCCCTCAGGTAAGGACTTCACCTTGATTGGAAGGTACTGGAGATCGTGCAGCGCTTCGAAGTGCGTCACATCGTAATCCGTTCCCAGATACATTGATAACTCCTCTTTGATCTCTTGACACACTGTATCTTTTGGTTGAGAAAAGAAGTTATCCTGAAAATAATCGTGTAACCATTTGATGACAAATTGTTGACCGAATGACACTACTTTGTCGCACCCTTTTGGCGCATATTTATTACTTCTTGGTGTCCAATTAGAATATACTTCTTCCGTATTCTTTGGGTATTGCTGATGATGACCTGTTTTGTAGCCGTCTGTTAATAATAAGCTATTCATAGTATCTGTGTTTTTTCGTTAATGATCGTATCTAGTGCTCCATTCAATAGTTGATCAAGGTGATTGAAGAGCGGAGTAGTGTATTTCTCGCATAAGGTTTCGACGTAGCGCCGCTTATAGAAATTTTTTGGACATACAACAATCAATTTCCCTGATTGTATGTACATCCCCATTTCCACCATAGAAATCGGTGAACGTGCATCTGCTAAGAAATTGAGTAGGATGAAATCTGCTTTTGCCAATCCATTTAACTCCCACTCGATGTGTGTTTTCATTTCATCATCACCGGTTTGGTCATGATTGGGATGTGTTGGAACGAAAAAGTGATAGGTATCACCGAATTGATTTACGACTGTTTTTCTCCAGTTTGAGCTTGACTCTTGCGCCATACTTCCCGCTAGAAAAATGCACGTTCTGTTTTGAGCCAATTGTGATGTATTATTTCGTGAGGTGAATACCATTTGATCCGTTTGTTGAACCAAATATAGAGAGATAAAATTAATCTAAGAGTATAGTTTGTGTGTTTTTTACACAAAATATAGTTTACGTCTGTTTTACAGGGATTTAAACATGAAAAAATACATGCATTTACTTGGGAATTAGTTCTGATTCCTTCCCGTTTCATTGGGATAAAGCGAAACAAGGGAATCACTTTGCCAAACCTCCTTACTATCGATATCCATGATTGAAAGTTTACCCGTAAATGCGGCTCCGGTATCTAAATTCCATACATTCACGCGGTTCCAGGGCGTATCTATTCCCCAGTCAAGCGTTGGTGTATGTCCGATGTATATTTCATGGAACAGTTTGAGACGTTTGGGGTAACAGCGCTCATCTTTCTGCACCTTACCATGAATCGCGACAGCTAGTTCCCACAATGTTCTGTCCCATGAATAATTCGAAGAATAATGCTCCTTTTCTGGACCATGCATCGATGAAAAACCTGCATGAACAAACAAGCGATTGGCATCATCAATGATGAAGTTTTGCATACGTAGAAAGAACAGAATGTGCTCTTCTCTCTCCTCTTCACTGAATGATCGATAACTTTCTACCGTCGATTTTCCTCCATGCTTGAGCCAAATGTGATTCGCATCCTTTCCTTCGAGCCATTCCAAACACCATGCATCATGATTTCCTAGAATAAACTCACATGAATACTTCTTGTCAAATTCAATTAAATACTGAATTAACTGCGCAGATTCACTCCAGCCATCTACATAATCACCTAGAAAAATGAAATGATCGGATGACTGAGGTTTCACGCGACCCAGTGCTTGGATAAGTCCTTTTAATCCCCCGTGGATGTCGCCAATTACTAGTGTTCTACTCATTCGCAGTTAATTGATACATAATGTCACTCCTAAGTACATATTTTACTCCGTTGATGATTGGTTTACCTTCGTGTTTTAGTTCATGACGAAAGATCAATGCTGTTCCTTTCTTTGGTTCGACAACAACATCATTGAAGCTTGTTTCACCTCCAAGGTAATCATCATTCAAATATATCATAAAAGTATATGCGCTAAACTCTTCTTCGTTCCGGACATAGCTTCCATCCCTGTGTCTCTTGAAGCGTTGAGTTGCATTGTACTTGTAGAAACGGAACAATTCGTTCAATCCTATGGCACGAGAATTCCCGAGGATTGGTGGGTGAAACTCACGTAACCGATCCCAGTAGTCCTCTGCTCTTTCTGTGTTCATGTCCAATAATCGCTCATTGTTACGAACTGTCGTCATGAGCACTTGT
>JBGCDF010000401.1:0-4141 GCA_045105095.1 Crocinitomicaceae bacterium
CTTTGGAGAATGTGCCCAATATCAATACCAACTTAGGAATAGCAGCTCTGTAATTTTTGGCAATTAAGCTTTCCGTGAAAGAAATGAAGTCATGAGCGAGATTCGCGACTGAGTCAATCTTAGTAGTATGAACATCCAACAGGTTCAAGGTTGATGAAGTACTTTCAACCACTACAATCAGCTCATCAATCACTCCCATGGCTTGAGAAACATTCTTGATTTCGTAATTATTCTCTTTGATCAGATTTGCCAACATTTCCAGCTTATTGACCGTCATGGAAATAGTCTGAATAATTTCTGAGATTCTCTTGTGAGCTGCTTCAATGTTGTTTGCTTCCCGAGTAATTTTCTCAAATGCATCTTCAAACTGCTTAAGATTGAGGAGCTGAGAATAGAGTAAACCATAAAAAATCTTTGAAATATCTTTACTTCGTGGATCTCCAGTATGCGGCAAGGTAAGCAAGGGATTTACCCAAATTCGTCCTGATGCTTCGGTATCTTTAAAGGCTTGTGAGAGTAAATCTGAAATGTTCACCATCTGAGAAACGATAGATGAATCTGAGCTGTATGGAGCATTTGACGCGTACGTCAATAATTGATCAACCGGAACGCCCATTTCAGCGTACTTGACCAAGTCTGAAGTAAATAACAAACCATCTTTCAAACTTGGATTTAGATCCAGCTTAGGAAAAATGTCATTAATGTTAAGTACCAGATTCGTCGACAAATTTTGTAAATCAATATTAACCAGCTCTCTCAAGTACAACAAATCAGCAGTATAATACGCATCCGTACCCTCATCGCGAAGCGCAATAATCTGAGCGAAGGTTTTTGGAAATAAATCAGCCAACAGTGTCGAATCCCGTTCGGTAATTCGCGTAAACATCTGGTGTATTCCCATGTGCAATACCTCTTGTCTGAATCGACCTGCCATAAAACTGGCAATTCCATTGATTGCGGCGGCTTCCCAGTTCATAGGAACGGAACTGCTCGGTATAATCTTTTCTTCTTTCTTTTCTGGAAGATCGTCAGCAGCCCCAACATTTGATGGCGTCATTACTGTCACCCCAGTTTTCACTTTAAACTTGTAATTCATCAAAAAGGGATTACCACTTATTGAAGAAGAATCAATTCCGTATCGACCTAGGATGCCGTAAAACTCAGCATTGAGTTTCTTACTTTCCTCAGGAGAGGCCTTTTCATTTTCTTCGATGATCTTTTCCAGACGCAAGGCATCCAGATACGTTGGTTGCTTGTTGTAGGTGTAATCTGATTGCTGAGAATACGAGCAGAATGTGACCAGCATTAACACGCCAATCAATAGTGTTTTGGTAGTTTTCATAGAGATGTGGTTTTCTACAATGTAGCCATATACATTCTAAACATCAAGACAAAACGAGTAGATGTTGCCAAGTGAAGCGTTGGAACTTATCAAACTTGCACTCCTACAATCATTTACATAAAACACTGAAAGAACCTATGAATAGATTTCTTTTTACAGTTAAGCATAACACCTTAGCTCCTACTCCTCAGAAATTCACTAAATCAAAGTCCGCATAACTTTCTGTACAGCAACTGCACGAGTCGAATTTTTAGCCATACAACATAATCTGATGTATTCATTCCTTTGCGTCTTTGCGTGCTTAGCGGTTATAAACGCAAAGGTTCGCAAAGGCGCAAAGTGAGTCGCATAGTAATTAATGCTAAATAGTTCCCAGAAAATCGAGAATCACTTGGGTGATTTTCAAATACTCAGATTTCGAAATACAGTACGGAGGATTCACAAATAGTGTATTTCCTAAAGGACGAAGTAACACGCCGCTCTCAAGAAAATGGGCATAAGCGCGCTCACGAATATCAGAAAAGTACGTATCCCCTTCTCCCGTATCAATATCGAATGCGACGATGGTTCCTGTTTGTCGAACACCTTTCACGCAGTCAATTGACTCCAACTCTTTTGTGAACTCAGTCCCCCAATTCACCAAGGCCTCCATGTTCTCTTGTGTTTCCTGTTCCTCAAACAAGTCCAGATTGGCGCAAGCCACCGCACACGCTATCGGATTAGCCGTAAATGAGTGTCCATGTAAAAAGGCCTTTGTCTTTTCTTCAGCCAGAAAGGCATCAAAAATTTCCTGTGAAGCAACAGTGAGCCCGAGGGCCATGACTCCAGCAGTCAATCCTTTTGAGAGCGCAACGATATCGGGTTTGTTTTCACAATGATCCATTGAGAAGAGCTTTCCTGTTCTTCCGAATCCAGTCATGACCTCATCGAAAATCACTAGGGAACCATGTTCATGCGCAATAGCGGTAAGTTGATCCAACACTTCAGCCGAATACATACGCATTCCGGCGGCCCCTTGAACCAGTGGTTCGAGAATCAGAGCGGCAACTTCATTTGAGGAGAACAGTTCTTTCGCTCTTACCAAAATAGACTCCTCATTATCTGTCGTTGGAAACTCCAAGTAGTCCACATCAAAGAAAAACGGTTCGAATGGCGCATTGAAATATCCACGCTGACCGACAGACATCGCACCAAAAGTATCGCCATGATATGCACCATTTAACGCGACAACCTTCCTTCTCGGTTTCTCCAAATTATGATAATACTGAAAGGCCATTTTCAGCCCAACTTCGATAGCCGTTGACCCATTATCAGAGAAGAAAACTTTCTTCAAATTATCGGGACACTTCCCAACAATTCGCTCGGCCAACTCTACGGCCTTTGGATGTGTTACACCAGCAAAAACGATGTGATCAATCGTATTAAACTGATCCGAAATTGCCTTTCCGATGTGAGGATGGGCATGCCCGTGAACATTCACCCACCAGGAAGAATTCGCATCGATGTATTCTTTCCCATCAGCATCAAATAAAGAAACTCCAGATGCCTTTACTATTTCCAGATGATCTCCAGCCGTTTTGTGCTGCGTAAATGGATGCCATACAAACTGCTTATCTCTGTCGATTAGACTCATCACAAAACGTATTTAATTTTCTCCGCCTGCTCAAGGACGAACGCTTGGTTCACCTCATTCACTTCAGGGATTCTGGCAATAAACCGTGTTCCAGTTGTATTGATGATCGCTTCTTCCGTAGTCGGATGTTGACCTCCAACGAAAACAATACCTTCAATTTCCACACCTCTGTTCTTTAATATTTCGAGGGTCATCAGGGTATGATTAATGCTGCCCAAATAATGTCTGGACACTACAATCGTCGGTAAATCCCATTTTTCAAACGCATCGGCATACAGGAACCCATCAGAATTGATCGGAACCATTAATCCTCCGGCACCTTCTACGATCAAGTTTCCATCTACTGAAGGTAGTTTCAAATCTTCGGGAAGAATTTCGACCCCGTCAATATCTGCTGCTGCATGAGGCGACATCGGTTCTGACAACTTAAACGCCTCTGGAAGCACGGTCACATTTTCTGTGAGTCCTGCGATTTTTATCGAATCGGAGTTGTCCAAATCTCCCGCTTGAACAGGCTTCCAGTATGATGCTTGAAGCGCTTCAGAAATAATCGCACTTACGACGGTCTTTCCAACGTCAGTGCCTATTCCTGTGATGATGTATTGTTTACTCATTTAACTAATTGTTCTGAATTTAAAAATTCGATGAATTCCTTCTTTGCAAACTCCTGATGCAAATACCAATGTGAATACGATAATGGGAACACCGACACTCCTGCTCTTTGCAATAACATGTATTGATTCAGGTCGATTGAGTCGACAAAATCACCAGGGAATCCAATTAAATCAATGGCTTTCGATTTCTTATTTGACGTGACGAGAATATCCAATGGAATGGATGCTACTTCATAATCAACAATAAACTCACACCCCAACTCCGTAAGCCATTCAGTCACTTCTTTCATTAATTGGTCATGAATTTCCTGAGACTCACTTACTCCTGTTGTTAGTTCCGAATTCCCAGATAAATATTCTTTTAACAGCATATCACCTTTCAAGAACTTAGGATCAAACGAAATCAAATTGATCACTTTTCGCTTAGCTCGTGTCACGGCAACATTGAATATTTGAGGATTGTCAAGATACCTCAATGCTGAAGGGTGAGTTTGCTCGTCGACGCACCACGAAATAATCATAACATCGCGTTCATTTCCCTGAAAAGAATAG
>JBGCDF010000402.1:0-9302 GCA_045105095.1 Crocinitomicaceae bacterium
GTCCGATAGTCCGATAGTCCGATAGTCCGATAGTCCGATAGTCCGATAGTCCGATAGTCCGATAGTCCGATAGTCCGATAGTCCGATAGTCCGATAGTCCGATAGTCCGATAGTCCGATAGTCCGAGGATAACGAAAATGATCTCAATAAATGCTTCGAAAAATCTGACAATCAAAAAGAGAAACGCGTCGGATAATCGAATATCACTCCGCCTTAAACTCCGAAAATGGATCAAACTGATGCATTGTGTTGATTTCACGCACCGTTCCTTCCTCTACTCGGAAAATTCGGCCCGGGAATTTCTCTACCATGGACATGTCGTGTGTCGCCATTAAAACGGTTGCTCCTTGTTCTTTCGCTACTGCAATAAACAGCTCCATGACTTCTCCTGATGTTTCAGGATCGAGATTACCTGTAGGCTCATCGGCCAAAATGAGTTTTGGTTTGTTCAGCAGTGCACGTGCAATGGATACTCGCTGCTGTTCTCCTCCTGAAAGAGCGAAGGGCATGGCTTTGCCTTTTCCCTTTAACCCCACCATGGTGAGAACTTCTTCGGCACGAGAATTCATCAACTTTTTGTCTTTCCAACCAGATGCTCCCATTACAAACAGTAAATTCTGAAGTACCGAGCGATCCGTCAACAATTGGAAATCCTGAAAAACGATTCCAAGGTTTCTGCGTAATTCAGGAATTTGCTTTCGCTTCAGCTTAGTAAGATCAAACCCAGCGACGGAACCCGTACCTTCAGACAAAGGCAACTCCCCGTACAAGGTTTTCAGAAGGCTACTTTTTCCACTTCCTGTCTTTCCGATGAGATAAACAAATTCATCCTCGCGAATTTCTATGTTTACATTCTGAAGAACAGGTACGTCCTTTTGAAAAATCTTTCCCGATTGTATTTCGATTGTATTGCCCATAGTTCCTTACGCGTAAAGGTGAACAATTACTTGGCATCATTTTGGATTCATCTGAAATAATCTTAACAGATTTGCGTTTAAAACTTTAGTATCACTCGTCTCTTTCCCCAAATAAGAGGTCTAATTTTATACTATATAAATGCAGCAATATGAGTAGATACATTCTTTTCATAGTTTTAGCCCTGTCTACCACGGTATACGGGCAAACTTCGGAAAAATACAACAGCCAATACGCTGATTTTTACCGCGGCGAAGAGTTGTTTCAAAAGGAACAATATGGAGCTGCGCGCAAAACTTTCCGCACTTTTCTTGATGGTTTTGACCTAAAAAATGACCCTTTTTACGTCGAAGCATCCTATTATGAGGCAATTTCTGCACTGGAATTGTACAACAATGATGCGATCACTTTGCTGGAAAATTTCAATAAAAATTATCCTGAGAGTATCTACAAAAAAGACATCTACTTCCGCCTCGGAAAATTTCATTTTTACAAGAAGAAATATGAAGATGCTATTGTTTGGTTCAATAAGTTGAGCAAAAGCGATATCGAGGATGAAGATGTTGAAGAATTCTATTTCAAACTCGGTTATTCTTACTTCAAAGAGGAGCAACTGAACAACGCTCGTGATGCTTTTTATGAGGCGAAAGATGGGTCAACGCAATATGCGAAGCCTTCGTTGTATTACTACTCTCACATCGCATACCAGTACCGTCAGTATGAAACGGCTCTTGAAGGGTTTCTTAAACTCGAAGATGATGAGAAGTTTGGAAAAGTAGTGGTGTACTACATCGCTCAAATCTATTACCTCGAAGGAAAGTATGAAAAAGTAACAGAGTATGCTTCTCGCATGTCGAAAGAAAATGACGTAGTCAATGAACAAGATTTGAACCACTTGATTGGTGACGCATACTACCGAATTGGTGAGTACAACAAAGCTGTTCCTTACTTGGAAGATTACAACCGAACGGCAACCACAACACGCGATGAAGACTACACGCTCGGTTATGCTTATTACAAGAGCGGCCGATGCGAGAAATCCATTCGTTTGTTTGATCGGGTAACGAAAGTCCCAGATTCTTTAGGACAGGTTGCCTACTATCACATTGCAGAATGTATGCTCAAGGATGACAAAAAAGAGTCTGCGCGTTCAGCATTTGAAAAAGCAGCTTTTATTGAGGCAAACCCTATCATTCAGGAAGATGCCTTGTTCAACTACGCTATTTTATCATATCAGTTAGACATCAACCCGTATGGTGAAGCGGTCGAAGCCTTTGAAATGTACTTGAACAAGTATCCGGAGTCAGATAGACGCGATGATGTATACCAATACTTGGTGAATGTTTACACGAGCACAAACAACTATGCAAAAGCGCTGACATCTCTCGATAAGATCCCAAACAAAGATGTTAAGTTGAAGCAGGCATACCAGCTTGTGGCATTTAACCAAGGAGTGGATCGCTACCAAAAGAACAATTTTCAAGGTGCTATTACTTCTTTCGAGTTGGTGAAGCGTTACCCAGTGGATACGCAAATCTCTGGAAAAGCGGCTTACTGGACTGCAGATTCGAAGTACCGAATGAAAAAATACGATGATGCCATTCGTGGGTATCAATCATTTATTGGGATGCCTGCAACGATGTCTCCTCGATTAAAACAAGAAGCGGAGTACAACATTGGTTATTGTTATGTGAAAAAGGCTGAAATCAAAGGACAAGATGGAGGCGATAACCGCAATGAAGCAACAAAAGCCATTGAATCATTTAGAAGTTACTTGCAATCAAGTCCTCCAAATGATCAGAAGAAGGCAGATGCGTATATGCGAATTGCAGATGCTAACTACGTGATGAAAAAGAATGAGGATGCTGCCAAGAATTACATGGAGGTTATCAGCCTCAAAGCAGGATATGAAGATCAAGCCTTGTACTTCCTCTCAAGAACTTATGGTTTCATGGGAAGAACGAACGACCGTATCTCTAAACTCCTTGACATCACCAAAAATTACAAGCAGTCGGATTACTTGTTGCGCGCAATTTTCGATTTGGCAGAAAGTTACAAGTCGGACAACCGTTTTGATCAAGCCAAAGATTACTACGAGAAAATCGTGAACGACTACCCTTCTTCAACATTGGTGTTGGAAGCGAAAATCAACATTGCAGACATCGATGCAAAACAAGGAAATTACACCAAAGCGGAACAAGAGTACAAAGCGGTAATGGCTCAATACGGAAGCAATCAAAAGGTATGTGTTCGTGTTGCTGAAGGGCTGAAAGAGTTGTACTTATTGATGAACGAACCTGAGCGTATCGAAACTCTCTCTCAAACGTACCCATGTTTCAAACTCGATCCAGGCGAGCAGGAAAACTTGTACTACATCCCAGCAATGCAAGCCTATGCCGACAGTACGGTTTCAGAAAATCAGCGATATACCAACTCGATTCCAAAATTTGAAAAATACCTGGATAAATTCCCGAGCGGTCGTTACGTAAATGAGGTGAAAAACTATTTAGCTCAAAGTCACTATGAATTAGGGAATATTGATGTCGCGATTCCTATTTTCAAAGAAACGCTGGAAGATCCAAACAACCAGTTTACTGAGAACGCTGCAATTCTTGTATCAAAATATTTATTCAACGGTGGAGAATATGCTGATGCCATTCAGTACTATGACCGTGTGGAAACAGTGAGTTCTGACCCAGAGGTCAAATACAACGCGCGTGTTGGTTTGATGAGAAGTTACTTCCTTACTGAGCAATGGAACAGTGCTAGTCAATATGCAGACAAAGTACTTGCTAGTTCTTCGATTAGTCAGCAAATCAAGGTAGAGGCATACTACTCGAAAGGAATGTCGAACTATCACTTGAACCGATTCAATGATGCGAAACCATCCTTGGAATGGATCATTCAAAACACAACTACAGAGCGTGCTTCACAAGCAAGACATTCACTGGCTGAGTTGTATTTCAAAAAAGGAGATTATCCTGAAGCCGATGCAGAAGTGGCGAAGCTATTGAAAATGAAGCCTGCGTACAATTTCTGGATTGCCAAATCGCTTATCCTTCGAACACGCGTATTCATGGCTCAAGACAAACTCTTCGATGCTGAACAAACATTGAGGTCGGTCATCGACCACTACTCCGTCCAGGATGATGGTGTACTCGATGAGGCAAATTTACTCTGGGACGAGCTAATGCAGTTGAAAAATCAACCGAAAAACATCGAACCGGGAACGAACCCAATCATTGATATTAACGGACAATAAGAACGACCATGAGACAGTTAGCACTTACATTCATAGCAATCTTGGCCGTTACAACTTCGGTTCAAGCACAAGACGAATCAACCCTAATAGGAACGGGATCCCGTAAGATCGATCCTGCATACAGAATCGCGCCAAGCCCGCAAATTATTGATACGACGATCCCAATGGCGGTCGTGAAGTACCCACTTTTACCCTTGAAGTATCAAACAGATGCGGAAGTGAACCAAATTAGCCCAGTATCTATCCGAACAGTAGATAAACTGAAGGAATTATACAAGCTATATGCAAAATTGGGTGTTGGAACGGACTTCGCAACCGGAGGAATTATGCCACTAGGAGAAGTGTACTTCGATGCCACACGATCACGTAAATTCTTGTACGGGGCACACGTGAAACACCTCAGCAACTGGGGAGATTTCCAAGGCTTGCAAAACTCAACCTTTGATCGCACGAAAGTGAATCTTTACGGAGGAATCAACGAAAGACGTTATACCTTGAGAAGTAATATCCATTACAACAATCAAGGATTGCATTATTACGGTCTGTCAGATACCGTTTCAATTGGCGGAGACAGCTTGAATCAACGTTTCCACGATACGGGGTTTGATTTCTCGTATGCATCTCACAAAAAAGACAGCGCAACCTTGAATTACGGTGTAGGAATCTTGTACAACAACTTCCAAGGAAAGAAACCACCGAGAGAGGACTTCTCAGATTGGAGAGCGCGCGAAAATGCCTTCGATTTCAATTCGAATGCATGGTATCGTTTAGATAAACACCTGTTTGCTGCAGAATTTAATGTTCGTTGGAACGGATATAAGTATGGCATCCTCGATTCTTCTTATGCTAATTTGTTGGATACTGGGTTTGTTCAAAACAACACGCTTATTAATTTGAAACCAACGATCACTACTCGTTTCCAAGATGACCGATTCATGGGAACGTTTGGGACAAATATTGTGTTCGACGCCAGAGAAAAAGTCCGTGCCCACTTGTACCTACTTGCGGAAGTGAAATACAGTATGCTCAACGATTTATTCATTCCTTATATTGGAGTTCGAGGAGGAATGACACAAACGACTTTCAAATCCTTGGCTGGTGAAAATGAATTTGTGCGTTCAAACATCGAGTTGCGCAATGAGCACAAACCGATTGAGGTTTACGGAGGTATCAAAGGAACACTGAGCAAACGAATGAGCTTCAATGTTAGTGGAAGCTTCGGACAGGTTAGAGACATCTCATTCTTTGTAACAGATACGCTATTCTCCCTTGGAAACAAATTCGATGTTATTTACGATACTGCGAATGTGGCTACTATTGAAGGAAGTCTTTCGTATCAGTTGAAAGAAAAAATCAAGGCAGACGCGATTGTTCGGTATAATTCATACAATGTAATCAACAATAGCTATGCGTGGAATAGACCCAACTTGGAAGTGATCTTACGCGGGTCTTACAATTTGTTCGATAAGTTCATTGTTAATCTTGATTTGAACTTGGAACAAGGGCGACGTGCCTTGGTATATGCTCCAGGAGAGGGGGTAACGTTGGAAAATCAACAGTACATAAAATCTTTAGGTTTCCTAGCTGATGCCAACTTAGGTGTAGAATACCGTTACAATCCACGAATTTCAGCATTCATCCAAACGAATAACTTGGCTTCGCAGCGATACAATCGTTGGTACGATTATCCTGTGCAGAGCTTCCAGGTATTGGGTGGTGTGACGTTTAGACTATAATCAAGTTTCATGGAAAACAGAACTTTCACCTACAACATTACCATCCGAGAACATCATCTAGACACCTTCGGTCACGTCAATAACGCGACTTATCTCGAACTGTACGAAGAAGCACGTTGGGAATTCATTACCCAAAATGGATACGGATTAGATAAGGTGAAATCGACAGGGTTGGGTCCCGTTATTTTGGAAATTAATGTGCGTTTCATGAAGGAGTTGCGTTTACGCGATACCATCACTATTCATTCTCAGACCTCAAATTATACGTCAAAAATTGGCCTTATTAAGCAGTGGATGACCAACAGCAAAGGTGATATTTGTTCTGATATCGAACTGAAATATGGTTTGTTCGACACCAAAAGCAGAAAACTCGTTATTCCAACTGAGGAGTGGGTCAACGCAATTACGTAAATTCATCGTACGGAATTTCCACAATGAATTATTTAAACGCTTCCTACTTCTTCGATTTCGAACATGAGTTAATTCAACAACTGATTGCTCCTTTCGATGGTGATGACATCTCTAAAAAAGAGAAAGCCATTGCACTTTACACAAAAGTTCGAGACGATTGGAAGTATGACCCATACAGCATCAGTCTTTCAAAAGAAACCTATCGAGCGAGTAACATTGCCAACAAGCCAACAGGGAATTGTGTGGAGAAATCCATCGTGTTAATCGCTGGCCTTCGTGGGTTGGAAATTCCTGCCAGATTGCATTTAGGGAAAGTGAAAAATCACATTGCAGTTGAACGGCTTACGGAAAAATTTGGATCGAATGAACTGACACCTCACGGAATGGTCAATGTTTTCATTGATGATAAATGGCTGAAGATCTCTCCTGCATTTAACGCTTCCTTGTGTGAACGATTGAACGTGGACCCCGTAGATTTCGACGGAGAAACGGATTCCTTTTTGCAACAATACGACAGTCAGGGAAGTCAGTTTATGGAGTACACCGATGACTATGGTCATTTCGAAGATGTTCCTGTTGAGTTCATGGTGCAGAATGTAAAAGAACATTACCCGCATATTTTTGATCGAGGTGATGGAAGTACTGAGTTTCAGTTGTAGATTTTTATTCTACTCTTTTTGCTTTTCGAAAATGAGAATTAATCCGTATCTTTAATACAGTTCGTCGTATTCCAACAAGATAAAACTGCAAAAAACTAGTTAATATCGCCATGACAGTGCAAGAAAGAAGAGATAAGTTATTGAAGCAATTTCGAATGATGATTCAAGATGAACAAAAAATGGATCAGTTGGAATCATTGCTTCAAGAAATGCTTAACTCTGACGAATCTGTAATGGATGAAAACCAAAAAAAGGAAACACTTGAAATCAAAGATCAAGTTGCTTCTGGAGAAATGAAAACAACTCCTTGGAACCAGTTAAGGGATAAACTTGACCTCAAATATGGAATATAATGTCATACTCACGTTAAAATGTGAGCAAGACATCGATGAGGCTTTCGTTTGGTACGAGGAACAACAAATGGGATTGGGTTTAAGGTTTTATCGAGAGGTTCGATCACATTTAGATAGATTGGTTACTACTCCGAAATCCTTTCCTGTTAAACTAGATAGCTCTATTCGAGAGCTTACGCTTAGCCTTTTCCCTTTCGTAATTGTGTATGAAATAATCGGAGAGGAAGTAATGGTTTACCGAGTTTTCTCAACCTCTCAGAATCCTAAGAAAAAAATCAGCCCTTAAAAGGTTAATTATTAAGCTTAACACATCTTTCTTCCTTGGTAAAAGAGTCATCTAATAACTATATTTAGTTCGTACAAATGACCATCGAAGAAATCATCCAAAAAACAGAAGGAATTTTTGCCTCCTTGCCTCCTGAATGTCAACTAGAATTCATGAATAATTCTACTGTTAGAAATTTGGAAAAAGGGGAAGTCGTGGTTCGGGAGGGTCAATACTCCAAAAAGGCGTATTTCATTTTGCAAGGGTGTTCACGTTCTTACTACATGAAAGATGGAAAGGATGTTTCTGATTGGTTTGCTTTTGAAGGTGAATTTGTATCTCCCATTGTAAGTTTCTTTAGTGATAAACCCAATCCGCATTACATTGAATTTTTGGAAGATTCCCTGGCCATAGAATTCACGAAGGACACCATAGACATGCTCTCTAAAAAGTATCGAAATTTCGAACAGATCATTACTTCGACAGTTACGGAAACTATGTTGAATTTGTGTGAGCGATTGTACTACACGCAATTCACCAAGGCCGAAGAACGATACGAACACTTGCTATCAATTCACCCAGATATCACCAACAGAATTTCTCTCACTCACATTGCCTCCTATTTAGGCATTACACTTGAAACCTTAAGTCGCATTAGAAGTGCCAAAAGTCGAATTTGATCTACATCAAATGATCCCCTTGATATTTGCTTGACCTTTGTAAGGAAGAATCGAATTGGTTCTGACTAACGAAATGTTCAAGCATGAAAAAAGTATTGATTATCAACGGACATCCAGATGAAGAAAGCTATAACTTCGCACTAGCTGAGGCCTATAAAGTAGGGGCAGAACGCTCAAATGCTGAAGTAAAACGCATCAATATCCGAGAGTTGGATTTCAACCCAAACTTACAATTCGGATACCGAAAACGAACAGAGCTCGAACCTGACTTGTTAAAAAGTCAAGAAATGCTCAAATGGGCCGATCACATTGTATGGGTCTTTCCCGTTTGGTGGGCTTCCGTACCTGCCATCATGAAAGGATTTTTGGACCGTGTTTTATTACCTGGTTATGCCTTTCAGAAGAAAGAAAATTCTCTTTGGTGGGACAAGTACTTTACGGGCAAAACTTCTCGGATTATTTGTACGATGGATCAACCTGCATGGTATTATCGATTTTTCAATGGAGGTCCTTCACACAAAGCCATGAACAAGAATACCTTGAAGTTCATTGGGGTGAAGTCAGTTAAAGTCACCGCTATTGGCCCTGTGCGATTATCTAAGAAAGAATTTCGGGAAAACTGGTTGCAAAAAGTTGAAAACTTGGGGCTTCGAAATAAGTGAATCAAAAACGTTATTTTTTGATTACTGTTTTTTAGAGTGAGGGCGAGGAATTAGGGTGAGTGTGGAGGGTTCGTTCCCTCACACTTTCGCGCTGACACTCACTCTGGCCTTCCTAATGTACTACTCCCATCTTCTTCTTAATCAACGGAGAAAGTACTATTCCGATTATCCCCACAACCAAGGTAATTAACCCTATTCCCGTAAATACCGAAACATACGAATACAACTGAAGGTGTTGTTCACCAGCGCTCGCCAATGATTCATAATTTAGTCCTGTTATTTTGGGTGTGATGCTCTCGAAAATGCCCTGTGTGAAAATGCTCTCTTCGCCCTCCTTCACCAGATCGGAAGAGCACACG
>JBGCDF010000403.1:0-6459 GCA_045105095.1 Crocinitomicaceae bacterium
GCACTACCACAAGTGTCACAAACCGCTGCGCGGCACAAAGCGTTGTGTCTTGACAATGTCAAGTTGTGTCCTCTGTGGTGAAAAAAGAAAAAATGTAGGAGTGCTAAATCTACGGCAGTGCATTCCTCCCCAACTTTTGACTTTGACCCGGAAACAGGATCAAAGTCAAAACCTGTGGATTTAACATCTTAAGCATCTAGTATTCCGAAAATGAAAAATAGAACTTAGTATGTTATTGGCGCCTATTTTAAGGAGTGAAGAAATCGAATTGAAACGAGCTAGTGTTTGAGAAAGCGTGAAGATGGATATCGTAACGATCAGCGAAAACACCACGTTTCGAGAGTATTTCTGATCGTAGAAAAATAAGCGCGAAGGGCATTTTTGAACACTTTTTGTGCCCAACCAAAAAGTGTTGACTCTTGTTTCGAAGAGAGAACACCCTAAACAAATTGAATATTGTATTCAGAATGAAAAATAAAGTTCTCCTCAGGTTTTAACCTTGGCTCAAGAAACATTCATCACATTTTGATCACAGGAACCGTCGATTTTATTCCCGACGAATGGATACGAATGAAATACATCCCAGATTCCGATCCCAGCTCAATCTGTGCCTCATTAGCCTTTACAGTTTTGAATGTTGAGATAAGTTGTCCCAATGCATTCAGCACCTCAATCTCTGCATCTGTAGGCTGATCGAATTGAATATTCACAAAGGACTCAGTTGGATTTGGTGATAAACTCCAGTTGGTCATTTCTAATTCTGAAACGTTGACTCTATTAATCATGAAACAATCACTGGTATCAATACATCCATTTTGCTCGACAATAACGGCGTAATTTCCATTCGCGGTTGCCGTAAATAGATTGAATGTATCGCCAACAAGTGGCGCGTACCCATTGTCGCAATCTACCCATTGATACGTATCAGCTAAAGGAGGTCCATACAACTCTGGATCATTTTCTACCACGCTAGTCGATACCGTATTAATCGTCAAATTGAGCGTTACAATGGAATCACATCCTTGCGCATTCGGAAGAATATGAGTAGCTGTCGAATTATTCGATGTATAGGTGTTTCCATCAATCCAAACGTAAGAATCACAAGCAGTTATCACATCTGTTCCCACAGAGTTCTGCAGGATTGTCAAATTAAGTGACACCACTGAATCACATCCAACTGAATTGGGTATAGTCCATTGCGCAGTAGTATTTGAACTGGTATAGGTATTTCCATCTATCCACGTAAAACTCTCGCAGGCACTAACTTGATCTATTGATGAACTCGAGCTATTTATGGTCAGATTAAGGGTGATTATTGAATCACATCCATACACGTTCGGTACTACATGCGTTGCTGTTGAATTACTCGATGTATAGGTGTTACCATCGATCCACGTGTAGCTGCCTGCACAGGTAATATGAGAGAAGGTGCTTGAGCTAGGTCCACCAATGTTTACTTGAGTTTCAGTAGAATCGAGACAGACACCGTCTGATGCAATCATCTTAATAGTATAAGTTCCCTGTATTGCGAATGATTGATTCAGATCTATCCCCGTACTGTTGTACACACCATCGACGTACCAATCTTGTATGGTTCCAGATGAGCTTCCATTGAATAGCACATTGGTATTTTCACATCCCAGTACTGGAGAGGAAATACTAGCCGCTAAATCTACACCAGGCAGGATGGTCACAGAATCCTGAATTTGACAAGAAGCGGAGTCGGTCAGTGAATATACATACGTTCCTGGTGCCAAATCTTCCACAATAGTACTGTCTGATCCAACGGAACTCCAACTAATCACTATCGGATTGATGCCTGCCGTAATGCTCAAGGTTGCACTTCCATCGTTTACTCCAAAACAAGATTCATCTGAAGAGCTTGAAGTGTACACTATTTCTGGGTACGAAAGTACAAGCGTCTCAGTTGTATCGGTACATCCAAAGCTATTTGTTGCAACTACATTCACCGACTGATCTCCCAATATCGAAATGGATGATGAAGTAGCACTATTCGACCACTCATAGGTCAAGCCAGGCTGAAATACGTCAAGTACTGCAGGCACACCAAAACAGTGGTATGTACTGTCGTTGAGATTGATATCAGGATAATTATTCCCCTGAGCGATGATCGCACTGTCCTCTACCATACAGCCCGAAGCATCAGTTATTGCCAAATAATAGGTTCCGGGAGATAAATTCTCCAGTGTATCATTCATATTAGCTGTATGCGCCCATGTGAAATCGATCGGCTGGTTGGCATTTAGCACTTGTGCCGTGATGCCTCCGTTATTCTGCCCAAGACATTGCTCGTCCATAACGGACAAACTCAAAGAAATAGAATCTAGTTCGACAATTTCAACATCCACGTTCTGATCACAGCCAGATGAATTCGTTAGCTGCACACTAGCCAATTGAGTCCCCGCAAAGACAGCAACTGAATCAGTATCTCCATTTGACCAATTAAACGTCAGTCCCGCCTGATTAACTTCTAAAGCTATCGAATCTCCGAAACAATGCCATACCGTATCTGCGAGAGAAACGTTCGGAGCGGCGCTTACTGTTACGTTTACCGTATCAGCATCTACTCCTTGAGCATTGGTCACTGTCAAAATGTACGTTCCACTCGTATCGACTAAAATCGAAGAGGTTGTGTCACCTGTATTCCACGCATAATCGTATCCTTGGTTAACCCACCCTAGTTGAATTTGACCACAAACGATGGTATCAACCCCAAGGTTTGCATTCGGAAGAAAAGGTTGTTCTATGGCTCCTGCGTCAGATTGCGGAGGTCGAGGTGTTCCATAGAAGTCAACTGCTAAGGACCACACATCCGTCCCGAAATTATCCACTAAAGAGTTCGTGGGCCAAAACAAGCTATCTGCATGAGTTGAAAAACTTGGATCAATCTGAATAGAGTTGGAATCTAACCCATAGTTCGTTTGAATGTATCCAAGAGGATCTGATCCAATCGGGTTTTCTACCCAAAAAACGTTGTAATCACTGTTGACTACGACGGCTGAAGTTTGTAAGGTGAAAGGAACGGTTGTAATTGTTGATAATCCGTTGTCCCGATAGAAAATGTTGTTATAGACATCGGCTCCCGAAGAACTAAAAAAGATACTGCGTGCAACATCTCTTGACTTAAAGGTATTATGAATAATGTCAACATTTCCTGTTCCAGGGAGGTACAAGGCCCAGTCCCATGTGTTACTGAATCCGATTGTTTCCCACGCATCCATGGTATTATTTTTAAACACAGATGATGGCCCTGCTGCCCCGCTTGACCAAAACGCCAGTGCTGAAGTAAAGTGGTTTCGTTCAATGAAGAAATAGCCACAATCATCAAAATCACTGAAGCCGCCGCCCATTGTGTTATCCGCAATATAGAGGTTGTGACAATCGTAAATTTCGAACTTACCAAACAAGCTGTTCGTGATTGTGAAATTTCGTGAGTCTGATCCCAAATTATCATTCCCGAAAAGGAGTAAGCTTGTGCCCGCCGTTTGGCCGCGAACTTTATCAATGACCAAATTTGAATCGACCAATGAAGCATAGAGTCCGTGGGTGGTTTGAGAACTACACCCACTGCATGAATAGCCCTGTACTATTAGGCTTTCTAGCGTAATATCGCTTACTCTTAACAAACGAAGCACTTTGTTATTAATCGCCCCCGTATTGCGAATTCTCATGTGCTTGATTGTCACAAAGCGCATATCATCTATTCTCAAGGTATAATCGATACTTGGAGAGTATTCACCACGCAATTCTACCAAACTGCTGTCGCCAGACTCACCTTGAATAGTTAATGTATTGATCTCAGAAGAACCGACAATATCATCCAATAGTAAACGCTCAATATAGATTCCATCTCTTACATTAACGACAACTGGACCGCACATTCCTCCTTTATCCAGTGCCAATTGGAGCGCAGTAAAGCTGGAGAAATCAGGTGATGTTCCTCCAAGCGTATATGTTCCAGCTAGTCCAGTATGGAAATTGCTCAGGACAACGGTATCGTTGAGTTGCATTTGGTCTATAGCACCATTCGGCATCGAAGTATAGACTACAAATTCGTATGCGACACCGTTTACATATGGGAACGAGCCCAAATCTAGCGTATCAGAATCGCCTGTAGCCAAATTTCCTGTCCAGTTTAAGGTGTTCACTACTCCGCCATTGATCTCTAAAATCACATTACAGCTCGTTAAGGTGTTTGAACCAATATTGCTCAGCACTACTTCAATATTATCGACAACTCCACAATAACTACTATCACTTTTAGGAGACAGAATATTGGAAATCATGGCATCAGTTGGAGCCGTAGCAATTTCATCAGCACCAATATCAGGTGTCAGTGGATCACGCGCATCACCATCAATGTCTAGTGTTACTGAAGGCATGAAACTTCCTCCATTTGAAGACAGCGTTGGAACAACATGTAGGTCTGAAGCCGAAAGATATAAGGGATCCAGCGAAAAATTATTTGGTCCGAGATAATTCACTGTTTGCGTCCAATCTACCAAGCCATCGGAATAAAAAATATTGTAGTCGATAGAATCTGCATTTTGAGATACAATGATATTATCTGTTATGCTTGAACTCAGAATATTATTCAGGATACGTGTTCCATGCGTTCCTCCGAAAACGACAGGGTAATCAAAACCGACATTGCCTTCTAACCGAACAGTATTAAATGCGAAATCTAACCAACATGTATCTGTTGTGTTACTATTCAAACGAATTCCTCCTGCGCCTGTACCTCTTCCCTTCAGGTGAATCATATTATTCGCAATGATACTTCCTGAGACGAACTTGCTTTGACCACAAATGATACCTCTGTTACCACCAATCCCAGTTGGCGTAACGTTTAGGTCCATTCTATTTCTCCTTACCGAAATGAGTCCTGTACCATCTTCAAACTCGATTCCTGTCACTCCGCGAGTCGCGTCGGAAAACAGAAAGTTATCTTCAATCGTTATGTCCGCGAAATACTGCGCAAAAATGGCATTCTCTCGAAAGTTGTAAAATTCACAATTAGTGATGAAAGAATGGTTATTTCGGGTTCCATTAAAACTATCTACGATTTTGATTGCGTTATGTCCAAATGTGAAACGACATTTATCGAAATCAACCCCAAAACCGAGAAAAACCTCCACAATATTTTCATCTTCATTATTTGCGTATTGGGCTCCGCGGAAGAAGCAATTATTGAACGACACATTGCTCACTCCAGTAATTATTCTTACGCATTTTCGGTGATTCCCAGAGAGAGTAGAACGTATCCACAGTTTGTTGAATTTTACGTGATCTGCACCATTGATTGTAATCGGAATAGTCGTATTAGAAGATCCCCAGTACTCCCACGCAACGGCAGTAGAGTCACCACTCTCCGATTGAAACGTTACCAGATTTGTGCTACTTGCTCCCGTCCAACCGGAAAGGACGATTTGCTCATTATATACGCCGTTTCGTAGATTAAAAGTTACTGGGCCACTCACACCTGAGCTTTGCAAAGCACTCACAGCATTGGCGATAGTTGTATAATCGGGACTTGTTCCTCCAATCGTGTATGATCCTGACAATTGTGCACTCGCCACGAAATTAAGGCACGTGAGAACCAGCATAGTGATCAGTTTTCTTAAAATCATCCTACTTGTCGTTTATCTGTAAAGGTTGAATTCTTCTAGAACTCAAGTATCTGTAAAGTTAGCATCAAAACGATGGGAATCAAAATCACTTATCTAGAGCACTTACCCGTCTCACCATGAACCACAATGGTTTGCCTCCTCCAGAATCTGACCATACATGGTAGACTTCGAATCCGTAGCGCTCGTAGATCGACTTATTTCGCTCAACCGACGTTTCTAAAATAATCGGTAAACCTTTCTTCTCAGAAAGTTCAAATAAAAAGTCTTTCATTTCGAATCCAGCCTTTCCTCCTCCTTTTTGGACTCCCAAAAACCAGAAGTACAAGTAATGCCCTTCTATTCGATTCTTTTTAATGTATGATTCTCGTTTTAAGGTTTGAAAGACCTTCTTAACTGGAATAGAAAGCGCGAAACGTATTTCGTAATAGATTTCTCTTAAACTGAATGCTTTCACATTGGATGCGAAACATAAGGCAGTTCCCATTTTGTTATCCGAAAGATAAGCCCCTTCTCGATTTAAGGCTTTCACAAAGGCATAATCAGCTAAGCGACTAATTTTCTTTCGACGATTTCCCTTATCGCCAATGACAATATTGACGCTTGGATTTGCATCAAAGGTATCCGCAATGATGCGAACAGAATCTACTTTGTGGTCACGTTTAGCGATAATCATGATGCGAAGATAATTGAATCTGGTAATCAGTAGAATTCTTAAATACTCGGATACTTGGATACTTGGATACTTGGATACTAATTTATTCGAAATGGAGGCACAATTGTAGTCTATAACTTCATTTTTCGCTTGCCC
>JBGCDF010000404.1:0-2580 GCA_045105095.1 Crocinitomicaceae bacterium
CTTACTAGTTGAAAAGCACTTAAATATTTGTTTCGCAGGAGAAACGACAAATGACGCTGTTTTCTCATCTGTAAAAGGACTCAAGCCTTTCAAGTTGGATCCTGCACGCTTGAGACTAACGAAATCACCAATCACCTCCTCAATGCGAGCAGTTTGAATGATTTCATCAACGATATGCGCGGGTATCTTCGCCATTAATCTGTGAACTCTTTGATATCTGAGCGGATACCATTTTCGTTATATTCCACCCATTCGCCGATCTGTTTGTCGTTCTTGTAATTTCCTGTTCGTTTGATTATTCCCGTTTTGTAGCGTTGAAAGAAAACACCATGCTTCAATCCATCGCGGTATTCCATCATGGAAAGGTGAACTCCGTTTTCTGCGTAGTAATCCCAAACGCCCTGACGATTTTTTTTATCGTCCAACAATCCTTTCAACTTAATCCGAGTCCCTCCGGGATAATATTCCGTGTACACTCCATTCGCCACTTTTATCAGATCATTCTGCTTCGCTTTGGGTGCATTTTGGACAGCCTGACTTACTGTTTCCTCCTCGGGGATAATGATATTGTATTTGTCTGCTAACCATCTCAATGCTTCAGGATAAGACATTTGTTCCTTTTCCATCAAAAAAGTAACCACCTTTCCTCCTTTTCCTGTCTTGAAACACTTGAAAATTTGCTTCGATGGAGAAACTACAAACGATGGCTTTTTCTCATCTGTAAACGGACTTAAGCCTTTCAAGTTAGCTCCTGCACGCTTCAAACTAATGAAATCCGCAACCACCTCTTCAATGAGAGCAGTTTGAAGAATTTCATCTACGATATGTGCCGGAATCTTTGCCAATTTACTTCTTGAATTTTTCGTTGAGTTCAGTATAATTCGTGCTATCGATCAAGGTACCATCCATTTCATACGTTTTCCAAATTCCCACTTGCACATCATCCTTATACTCTCCAGTGTAATGGACTTGACCATTTGGGAATCTTTTCAAGGAAACTCCGTGCTTTTCTCCGTGTTTGTAATCAGTCATGGAAATTTGTCTACCACTCTCATCATAAAAATACCAAATCCCGTGGCGCCTTCCTTCGGTGTCCTGAGGCCCCTGAAATTTAACTTTCTTCTTCCCTGGATAGTACTCCGTAAATTCACCATTCTGGACCTCGGTCAATACTTCTTCTTTCTCTGGTTCTGGAATCGGTTCATTTTTTTCCTCTTCCTCTCCACAAGCCACCAGTAAACTGAGAGCGCAAAACATGAGTAAATATTTCATCTGTTATTTTTTTCGGTTTGTCGTGTATTCTACTAATCCAACCAGTGCAGTTTTTGAATCTGAATCTGGGATATCTTTGAGTAGATCCAACGCGGTCTGCTTGAATTCGAGCATTTTTTTGTGCGCATAATCGATCCCTCCATGCTCAATGACCAATTTCACTGCCCGCTGCACTTTCTTTGGATTTTCGTTATGTCGCTTCACGATGTTGATCAACTCTTTTCGAACTTCTTTCGGCGAATTGTTCAGTACGTAAATCAGCGGCAGGGTCATTTTTCGTTCGCGGATATCGAGTCCTGTAGGCTTACCAATGTTTCCTGGCTCACCGTAATCGAAAATGTCATCCTTTAATTGAAAGGCCAGTCCAACTGTTTCTCCAAAAATGCGCATGTTCTCCGTTTGATCTGAGCGATCAACACTTATCGCACCTGCTTCACAACAAGTAGCTATGAGCGAAGCCGTTTTTTGACGAATTACTTCGTAATAGACCTCTTCCGTAATGTCCAGTTTTCGAGCTTTCTCAATTTGAAGCAATTCTCCTTCCGACATCTCACGTACAGCGCGGGCCACAACTGCTAACAATTTTGGGTTTTCTCGTTCTATGGAAAGTAATAGAATCTTAGACAGCATGTAATCTCCAACGAGAACGGCAATTTTGTTCTTCCAAAGCGCATTTACCGAGAAGAATCCACGTCGCTCATTGGCATCATCCACCACGTCGTCATGAACGAGTGAAGCCGTATGCAAAAGTTCAACAAGGTTTGCTGCGTCGTATGTTTTATCGGAAATGTCTCCTAACATTTTTGCGCTCAAGAAAATAAACAGTGGGCGCATTTGCTTTCCTTTCCGTTTGATAATGTAGTGCGTCACCTTATCTAAAAGCGGCGCCTGCGATTTCATACTCTCACGAAAACGATCCTCGAATTCGCTCATTTCAGCCTGGACTGGAGCAATTATTTGATCTACTGTCATCATCAATACAAATATAGCGCGAAAGTTGGATTGTTGGACGCTTAGATCATTGGATTGTTTGATTCATGCGTACCCTCGATTTATGTGTCCGCTTTGATTGATGAAAGGTTGGGGAGAGGGGCGATTATTCGATTCTTCGATTTTCTGATTTTCTGATTTTCTGATGGTTCGATGGTCCCTTGCTCCGATGCTCCGATTGTTGGATTGGTTCAGTTCGACAGGCTCACTGCAAGGGATTGTTGGATTCGCTGCGCGTTAGGTGAACTTCTATTCACTTTCAAAAGCAGTGCTTTTTCTTGGCGGTGTTGGATTGTTGGATTGTTGGATTGTTGGATT